>NZ_FOKY01000003.1 GCF_900112165.1 Brevinema andersonii | reverse complement strand
GTACAATAATCTAGGACTACTGCACGTTGTTCTCTAGAAGTTTGCCCCAAATAACCTGAGATAGTGCCAATTTGCCAGCGCGCTTGCCTGGGATAGAAAAACCTGCAGAGCCGCACGCTGCAACATCTTGGCTATATGGCAAAATTATCGCACCGCCCAGAAACGTACGAGCCTCTGCAGGCTGCTATACTAATAATAGGGGTACGGAAATGCTGTCTACTAAAAATCCAGAAACCGGATAAGCATCTTGCCAGCTAAGATGTTGCATGATTATTATAAATCAAAATTAAAAAGGAGTCAATTTTTTCTTAAACTACTCATTCTTAAATATAAAAACATCTTGCTTTTCTAGTATTGTTAAAATATTTCTCAAAATAATATAATATATTTGTCTTTGATGGGCTATTATTCCAGCATATTTTGATATATTTTCTATTTTATTGTTTAGATTTTTTTTTATATGACGATATATATTTAAATCATTAATTCTTAGGAGCTTAAGATGCGGAAATATTTTTTTAACGTTTTTTTCTTAATGTTTATACTTATTACGCCTAATTTTTCTCTAGAACTTATTATGACTCCATTTCGTTTTAATTATTATGTTTACTATCAAATATTATATAAAACTCAAGGTATTTCTCCACAAGAATTTAAAAATATTACTGTCCAGGAAGATACCACGACTAAGTTGGTATTTCAATATGATGGAAAAACTTATTCTGCACATGTTCTTTCTCAAGGTGCTATTTTAGTGAAAATGCCTGATAGCTTAAGAGATCGTTATTTATCTCAAAATAGGTTTCCTAAAATTATTCTTTATAATTTCGATAAATAAAAAATAGCCCTAAAGGCTATTTTTTATGTGTTTTTTTTCAATAATGATACTGTCGGTGTCCATCGATGGGGCTTGAAACATAATATCCAGCATTGCTTCTTCAATAATAGATCTCAAGCCACGGGCACCACTTTTACGTTCTAAAGCTTTTGCTATAATAGCTTGTAATGCAGAATCTGAGAATTGTAGGTCAATATCATCAAATGATAATAATTTTTTGTATTGTTTAGTTAACGCATTTTTTGGTTGAGTGAGAATTTGTAATAATTCTTTTTCACTTAGTTCTGAAAGCACCGAAAAAACAGGAATTCTTCCAATAAATTCCGGAATTAAACCAAATTTTATTAAATCTTGAGTCTCAAGTTGAGAGAAAATATTCTTATTATTAAGATTTTCATGTGATTTTTTAAATCCCATGCTGTTTTTTCCAATACGATGTTTAGTGATCTCTTCTAATCCGACAAATGCTCCTCCTACAATAAATAAAATATTAGTAGTATCTATCATTATTTGCTGTTGTTGAGGGTGTTTTCGGCCACCCATCGGAGGAACACCAACAATAGTGCCTTCAATTAATTTTAATAATGCTTGCTGAACACCTTCTCCGGATACATCGCGTGTAATGGAAAGATTTTCACTTTTTCGGGCAATTTTATCAATCTCATCAATGTAGATAATACCTGTCTGAGCTTTTCTAATAATAGGATCCCAATTGCGGATCTCATCCAAGTTTTGACCGGCAGAGTTTTGAAGGAGTCTTAAAAGAACATTTTCAACATCGTCGCCCACATAACCAGCTTCTGTTAACGTGGTAGCATCTGCAATTGCAAAAGGAACATCCAACAAACGGGCTAATGTCTTAGCTAAAAGAGTTTTCCCCGATCCTGTTGGTCCTATTAATAGAACGTTGCTTTTTTCAAGCTCAGTTGAATCATCCAAACTAGGAGTGCTTAAAATACGCTTGTAATGATTGTAAACAGCTACTGAAAGAACTTTTTTGGCATGGTCTTGCCCTATAACATATTGATCTAAAAATTCTTTCATTTCTATCGGTTTAGGCAATTTTTTAATACTTTCTTTTTGGTAATCAAGGTGTTTATTTTCTGCGAATTCTGCTGCTTTTGCCAAACATTCTTGGCATACTAGGGTTCTGTTTTTGCTACGGTATAATTTTACTGTTGTTGAGGGAGCATTGCAAATGTCGCAATGAACCAAATGTTCGTTTGTATCTTTAGATTTCATCTTGCTAACCTGCTTGTACTATTTTTTTTCGATAATGCTGTCGATTAATCCATACTTTAAGGCTTGTTCGGGAGACATAAAATTATCGCGTTCTACATCTTTTTCTATTGTTTTTAGGCTTTTTCCGGTATTTTTAGCCAGCATAGCATTGAGCATTTCTCGTAATCTCAGAATTTCTTTAGCTTGAATCTCAATATCTGTAGCCTGACCTTGAGCGCCTCCGCTAGGCTGGTGGATCATTATCCGCGAATTAGGCAGAGAAAAACGTTTGCCTTTAGCTCCGGCTGCAAGTAGAAAGGCTCCCATAGAAGCTGCTTGTCCCATACAAATTGTAGATACATCTGGCTTGATAAACTGCATGGTATCGTAAATAGCTAATCCAGCAGTAACAACGCCTCCAGGAGAATTAATATATAATTCTATATCTTTATCAGGATCTTCTGCTGCTAAAAATAGCAGTTGAGCTATAATTAAATTAGCAACATCATCATTAATAGGAGTTCCGAGTAGAATTATTCGTTCTTTAAGAAGTCGAGAATAGATGTCATAAGCCCGTTCTCCTCTTCCTGTCTGTTCAATGACCATAGGCACTAACATATTTTGTTCTTGATGGTAAATCATGTTTCCTCCGAAAAATTGAAAATTCACCCTATTTATGATAAAATTTTTATGCGGGAAAATCAAGTTTTAGGAGTATTTATTATGAAAACAGCTTTAATGATTTCATTTTTATTTTTAGGGCAGACTTTTAATATAGAGTTGGCAATCAATCCGGTCGAACAGGCAACAGGTTTAATGTACCGTCTGCAATGGGATGATTCTTTTCAGGGTATGCTTTTTATCAACAAAGCTCCTAAACAAGTATCTTTTTGGATGAAAAATACTTATTTGAATCTTATTATGCTTTATCTGGATAGTAATTTTAATATTGTCGAACTCCATCGCCCTGTTCCTTATGATTCTCGCAGTATTGTTTCAAAAACCAGTAACATTCAGTATGTTTTGGAATTAAATCCAAAATATGAAATGAAGGTTATTCAGAATTGGCATGCTTTTAAAGTCAAGCTCGAAGAGGAAGTAGCTATAGCTACTCATAATGTTATGCTTTATAGATAGCGGTTCCAACTGTTTTTTTTGCGGGTAATTTCAGATAGATCTTCATGATTTGATAAGCGCATAATATTTTCTAGTTGTTCTAATACTTTGATGCCATATTGGATTGCTTCTTTAGAGTGATTAAGAGTATAAAGTTCCATCCACATATTGGAACATTTGTCTAATAATTTAATGATAAAATTTAATAATTCTCTTATTTCCTCATATTGAGGATGTTGTAAATTTCTTATAATAGAGAAGTATTCCTTAAAATTTGATGCGTTTAATGTAAAGCCTATAATATCATTGTATGTATTGACATGTACAACATTATATTTTGAAGTTTTGTGATAGAGTTTTTTAACTGAAAGTAAACTGAAATCCAACTGTTGCAGTAAATGTAATAATCTGGTTGGTGTCAGTTTTTTTAGTTGCTGAAGAAATTTTGTATTTTGTGTAAGGGAAATACTGACTTGTGCACCAAAACTAGCTTTCATTTTTTGCGTAATAAATATAAAATATTTTCTCATTTGATCTAAATATTCTTCGCTGTTTCTGTTGAATACGGATTGATATTTATTGTTGATGCTGATATATAAACGAATTAATTTTAGATATTGGGTGATTAATGCAATAGCAATGTAACATGATTCAATATCTTGTTTGCTTAAGGGGTTAGTTTCTAGAATTTGGATTTGTTCTAAAATAGTTTTTATTTGTGACGATTCCAATTGAATATCTTCGATGAAACGTGCTTTCTTGATATATTCTGAATTAGCGGACATGTTTTTCCCTTTCATTTGCTATTTTATTTATCGGTATAATTTTATAAAAAGGAAAGTTTATGAATGATAAACGCCAAAAATTTTTTATTAAAATTTTGGAAAAATTAGAAAAATTAGAAAAAAAAGAGTGTGTTGATATTATAAAATTGTTGTTTGAAGAACGGCAATTATGGTTTGATATTATTGAGTCTTCTGGTTTAAAGTTGCTGATTTACAGAGATCATGAAGTTATTTATGATAATTTCAGTGCTATTCTAGCAGAGATTCCACAATTAGAATTACTACCTAAAAATATGATAATTACTATTCAAGATATTTATCATAAAGAAAGAATTTTAGATATAAAATATTTTATATCTGGAAGATTTCGAATATTCTGTCTTCAAGATATTGGAATTATTCAAGAGCAGGATGTAAAAATGAAAACACAAAATAGCCTTAATGCCTTAGAAATGCTTGCTGCTGGCATTGCTCATGAAATTAAAAATCCACTTTCTGCTATTGATATTCATACTCAAGTTATTGAAAAAAAAATAAAAAATGAAATTATAACCTTACCTAAAGAGTTTTTTGATTATATCGGCGTGGTAAAAAAAGAAAGTGAACGTTTGTTGTTGGTTGTGGATCATTTTCTGAGTAGAGCACGTAAACAAAAGCCTATTTTAGAATTTTCTGAAGTAAAAGATATTATCGAACAAACAATTGCATTGTTTCAGATAGAATTAGAGCAAAAGCAAATTAAGATTATTATTTCCTTAGATGAGGTGCCTAGAATTTTTACTGTACCTGCATTTTTACAGCAAATATTAAGTGATATCATCCGCAATGCTATTGATGTTTTGGAATTTCATCAAATGGAAAAAATCATTAAAATTACTATGAGGGAGAATAAATGGAAAAATGCTATTATTATCAGTATTGAAGATTCTGGTCCAGGGATTTCACTATCTGTGAAGAAACGTATTTTTGAACCGTATTATACAACAAAAAAAAATGGAACGGGATTGGGGTTAACATTAGCGAAAAAAATGACTCAGGAAATAGGGGGGGATATTATAGTGAAATCCAGTATTTTAGGTGGTGCTTCTTTTTGTATTTTGTTACCGATTTCATTAGGCCAGAAAAAATTACCATGGATTCAATAATAAGCTTATAATATTAAAATGATAAATTATTTGCTGTTATTATGTTTTATTAGACCTGATAACGTATCTAATTCTTTAATAACGTCGATTTCCCTATAGGCAATATTTTGTGGCAGGTTAAGATGAATAGGAGCAAAATTAAGAATTCCTTTGATGTTACTGTTTATAATGATATTGTTCACATTTTGTATGGCATATACCGGTAATGTTAGGATAACAAAGTCAATAGTATCAGTTGAGGTAAGAGGAGTAAATTCATTGATATGATATATTTTTATTCCTTTGAAGGAATTTCCTACTAATTCTGGATTAACATCAAAAATATAGTTTACACTGTAAGGAGCATCTTCTGAACACAAAAATCGGACGATAGCTTTTCCAATATTTCCCAACCCGATAACAGCTACATTTTTACGAATATCTTTTCCTAAAAAATCTTGAATACACTCAATTAAGCGTGTTGTTTCATAACCTTTGCCGCGTCTACCAATAGACCCTAAGATACTAAGATCTCTTCTTATTAAGGATGCATCAAGTGATAAATATTGGGCAAATGTTTCTGAGTCAATAATATCACCGTTTTTAAAGTGCATTTTAGTCAAAAGGCGGTGATATAATGCTAAGCGTTCTAAGACCAACTCACTTATTTTTGATTTTTTTTTCATATCAAACCTTATAATTTTGTATTGCTAGTAAAATCTTTTCTTTGAATTCTACAAGTGAATATCGAGATGTCCTACAAGCTGCTGCTTGTCTATGGCCTCCGCCTCCAAATAATTCTGCAATTTGTGCTACGTTAGTGTTGTTTTTACTGCGCAGTGATGCTGTAATAATATTATTTTCTTTTTCTTTAAGAAAAATATAGACTTGTATATTTTTGAGACTGGCAAAAATGGGTAAAAGAACATTAGTATCATCAAATCCATCAGCTTTTTTAATATCTTCTAACATAATGTAGGTAATAGCAATATCTTGATAAATTTCAAGATGTGTTATGGAGATTTGAAGTAATGTTAGCCAAGATTCCGGATAAGATTGATAAACATATTGAAATATTTTCGTAGGCAATATACCACAATTTATCAATTCTGCTGCAATAATGTGGGTATTAGATGTTACTTTATCATACTGAAAACATCCTGTATCGGTCAATATGCCTAAGTATAAATTTTCTGCAATTTCTTTAGTGATGGGAATGTTAAGAATGTGGTATATATGGACTAATAATTCTGATGTACTAGATATATCATGAACAATATTAATGTCTCCAAATAGAGGATTTGTGATGTGATGGTCAATATTGATAATTATTTGGTTGCTTAAAATATCTTGACTGACAGATCCTGCTCGATCTATTTGGCCACAATCTAGAAAACATACAACATTGGTGTTTTCATTATGTAATTTTTGCATGGTAGAGTTATTCCAAAGCTGGATTTCTTTAAATTTTGGTAAAAAATGTAGATTCGGAGGAGGGAAATCATGGATAATAAGATCATATTCTATATTAAAATAAGAACATATAAATGAAAATGCTAATAAACTACCTATTGCATCTCCATCTGGATTTTGATGAGTAGTAATTCGAACTCTCGAAGCACTTAATAAAATTTTTTTTAGATGAGTTACTTCATTATATAGTCTACTTAGCATGTCTCATCGTCAATAAGCTGGTTAAGCCAAATATTATAATATTCATCATCGTTTATAGGATCAAAACGAATTTCGGGAGAATATCTTAATCCTAAATTGGAACCAACCAAAGAAGAAATATATCCTGATGAACGTCTTAATGCTTGTAATGTTTTGTTGATATTTCTTTTATTGGTACTGAAAATACGAATTTTTACATATACTATTCTTAAATCTTTAGATAAATGGACATCAAGTATACTTGATAAAGCTTGTATACCTGGATCTTTAACCTCTTTTGAAATAATATTTGTGATTTCTTTCATGAAAATTTTTTTTAAACGTTCTATTTTTCTTGATTTAATATTATTCGTATTTATTTTTTTTATCATAGATTTTTTCCTAAGAAACAGAATTAGAAGCTTCAAATTTTCTTTCTTTTGTCTCGATGTTGTATGTTTCAATAATGTCACCAACTTTGAAATCCTCATAATTTTCAAAAGAAATACCACATTCAAATCCTTGTTCTACTTCGTTAACATCATCTTTAAATCGACGTAAAGTTTTAAATTTTCCACTCCAGATTTGTATTCCATCACGATAAATTCGTACAGTATTATTCTTACGAAGAAATCCTTCAGTAACAATCGAACCAGCTATTTTTCCTACATTGGAAATTTTGATGATTGCTTTAATTTCTGCTTCCCCAATCTTGGTTTCCGAAATATCAGGATCTAACATGCCTTCAATAACACTATGAACGTGTTCTACTAAATCGTAGATAACATTAAATCTTCGAATAGGAATATTAGCATTTTCTGCCCTTGTTTTAGCAACACTATCAACCCGTACACGAAACGCTAAAATAGCAGCAGAATTTGCAGATGAGTCTACTAATGTTTGGGCTAGCATAATATCATTATCCCCAACAGCTCCAATACCGGAATGAACAACAGTAACTTTTACTTCCGTATTTTTTAGTTTAGATAAAGAGTATAATATTGCTTCTAAAGACCCGTTAACATCAGCTTTAATAACAACTTTATATTCTTTTAAGTTAGGATTTTGTATTTTTTCCATTGCGTTGAACATAGTAGCTTTTCTCTGACGCACGATATCTTCATTTCTTTTTAGAATAGAGCGGCGTTCCGCAAGAGATCTGGCTTCATCTTCATTACTCATGATATGAAAATCATCTCCAGCATCCGGAAGAGAATTATATCCCATAATTTCTATTGGTGTGGATGGTCCTGCAGCAGTAATTTTATTTCCTTTATCATCGAACATTGCGCGAATTCTGCCAAAAGTAGTTCCTGAAACAAAAGAATCTCCAATTTTTACGGTTCCATTTTTGATCATAACAGTAGCAACAGCACCACGACCAATATCCATTTTGGACTCTATGACATACCCAATTCCTGTTCTGTTTGGATTGGCTTTGAGCTCCATAATTTCAGCTTGTAATAATATTGCTTCCAGTAATTCAGGAATACCTTCGCCTGTCATTGCCGAAACAGGTAAAAACATTGTATCTCCACCCCATTCTTCAGGTAAAAGGCCATGTTCTACTAACATTTGTTTAATTTTTTCGGGATTAGCATTAGGAAGATCCATTTTATTAATAGCGACAATAATTGGTACTTTTGCTGATTTCGCATGACTAATAGCTTCTAATGTTTGAGGTTTGGGACCTTCTTCAGCGGATACTACTAAAACAACAATATCAGTAATTTCAGCACCTCGTGCTCTCATTGCTGTAAATGCAGCATGTCCGGGAGTATCTAGAAAGGACAGTTTACCTTGAGGAATCGAAACAGAATATGCGCCGATATGTTGAGTAATTCCACCAGACTCATGAGCAATGACATTTGTTTTTCGAATGGTATCCAACAATTTAGTTTTACCATGATCCACATGCCCCATAATGGTAACAATAGGAGGTCTAATGGCTGTATCTTCTAATTTATCTTCTTCTATTTTAATTTGTACTTCTTCATGTTCATCTTTTACAATAACACGACAATTAAATTCATCAGCTAAGAGAATAGCTGTATCAGCATCTAAATCATCATTAATAGTAGCTTTTTGACCTAATTTAAATAGTGTTGATATTAGTTCTGCAGATTTGAGATTCATCTTACGCGCTAAATCTGATAATTTTACAATAGGACCAATGGTAATTTCTTCAGGAATAACAGCTTCACCTTTTTTCTTTTTGTTCGGAGGCTGTAATTTTGTTAAAGCAATGTCTTCTTGAAGTTTTTTATTATTACGATCGAAAACATGTTTATCTTTGTAATGAATTTCTCTACGATGAGTTGTTGTTTTGCTATTAATAGATGGTGCAGGAGTAAAAGCAGTGCGTCTTTCATTTTTACGAAATTCAGACGTTTGTCTTGATTGTGGTTTATCACTGGATGTTTTATTATGAGATATTTTTTCGTTTGGTTTCCTATGAGGATAAGGACGGTTATTAGATTTTTCTAAATGATTTTTACGGACTCCTTGTGTATTCGTGATCTTAGGGGCTGAAGTCAGATCAGTATTTGAAGAAATATCTTGATTATTTTTTTTAATATCTTCTGCAACAGATTTACTTTTTATTTTTAATTTTAGTACTTTTTTTTTGATTTCTTCTTTAGACATGGAGTCTCCTTATTGTATCAGTCTGTTTCATTCATGGTCTTCTTCAATTTCGATATTATCTTCTATAATTTTCCAAATTTCTAATGCTTCGTTAAGGCTCAGTCCAGTTTCCTGGGTTAAATCCTCTACTGTCAGTTCAATAATTTCAGTTATACTATGAAAACCAGCATCTTCTAGTGCCTGAATTTGTTCAGGAGTAAAAGGAAGCATATCAAGAGAAATTACTTCATCTTCAACAATTTCAAAATCATGTGAGTCGGTAATTCCTAATATATTATCGACTTCTTTTTGTTTTTCTTTGAGTACTTCTTCGAATTCAGAATAAGTTCTAAATCGAATTTTCCATCCAAGGATTTCTTCCAGCATGCGTTGATGTGATCCTCCTTTTCCAATGAGAGGTGCTAAAAATTCGTCTGCTACAACAATAAAAGCCTCATTTGTTTCGTAATTGAGATCAATATTAAAAACTTCTGCAATACGATTTTTAAGAACGCGGCTTGCTCGGATAGCGTTAGCAATGAGTTCTTTTATTTCTGGTTTATAGCGTATAATTTCAATGCGTTCACTTCCTAACTCTTGACGAATAGGCTTGATATTTGCACCGGCTTTTCCTACAGTAATGCTGATAGGATCTAAGTTCTCTACTGTCGAGTGCAGAACTATTTTTGTGACTTCTCCAGGTTTCCGCGCAACAGCTTTGATAATGAAAGTGCCATCAGCAATTTCAGGAATATGCAATTTAAGTAATTCTTGGACTATAGCAGGATTAATACGAGTAAGAATAATTTGACTTTCGCCTCTTTTTGTTACCTGTAACACATCCTTTAGATAAACTTTAACCACATCTCCTGGTTCTAATATTTCATCAGGAAGTGCTTCGCTGTAAGGCAAAAAAGCTTCTGTATCTTTCCGCTCTAAAGCAATATAATAGCCGCCATATTTGCTTTCTGACCTTGATTTGACTCGTCCAGAAAATAAAGTTCCTACTTTATCATGAAATTCATTATAAATAATATCTTTTTGGACATCAGAAATTTTTTGTTTAAGAACTTGTTTCATAATTTGGACTGCTTGACGCCCATAATGTTCTACTGGTATAGGGATACGAATTTCGTCACCCATATCGATCTGATCAACAGTAGAGAATTGTTTTGCATCCTTTAATGAAATTTGAAGTACCGGATCAGTAATTTCATTTGCTACAGTTTTGAGCTGCCAAAGAGAAATACCGTTTTTTTCCAATTCTACATCAATATTATTATAATCTTTACCAAATTCTCTTTTGTATAGTGTAACAAAAGTTTCTTTCAGAACAGTTTCTGCTAATTCTTCAGAAATATTGTGTTCTTTTGCAAAAGCTGTAATAAGATCAGAAAAGGCCACTCTATCCTCCGTGTATTTTATGATTTTTCTTTTTATTGTTTTTCAATGCCTTAGAAAAATCAAAAAATAAATGTGCTTTTTGTATTTCGTCGCAAGATATATTAAATATATGCTGATTATTTTTTACAGTTAGGGTATTATCGCATATATTTTCTAAAAATGCAATAAAAAACCTATCTTTTGTAGGAAATTTATCAGTAGTTTTGGGAAATATGCAAAGTTCGCGTCCGATAAAGTATTGATATTCTTCGAGAGATTTAATTTCACGTTGCAGCCCAGGTGACTCAACAACAAGATCATACGCTTTATCAAAAGGATTTTCAATATCTAATTGACGTGATACTATATTGGCAATTTCTGTACAATCATCAAGACTAACAGGGTGCTTCAAATGATGAATAACTATTTTAAGAATAGTTTTATTTTTTATATGCGTTAAATTTATTTCCAAAGGAATATAATCTAATTCAATAATAATATTTTTTATAAAATCAAATAATTCATTTTGTTTCATAATACCTCTTCATAATAGAAATAAGGAGTCTTTAAGACTCCTTATTTCTAACGAGTTTATATTATAATATTTTTTTGAAGTTTTGTCAATATTTAAGCAAATATTTTTTCAATTTCGATCATATCTTGTTCTGTAAGTTCGATATCCGTAGCTTTCACGTTTTCCTCAATTTGTTCTACATGAGATGCTCCCATTAATGCAGAACTAATACCAGGTTTATGTAAAATCCATGCAATAGCCAGTTGTGACGGGGTACACGATTTATTCTCTGCTATAGTGATAAATTGCTGAATTCGATCTAAGTTATTTGGTGTTAAGTATTTTTCAATAAATGTATTTGTTTTCTCGTTTGCTGCTCTCGAATCTTTAGGTATTTCTTTGCCTTTTCGATATTTGCCAGACAAAAATCCTTGCGCAATAGGGGAAAAAGCAACAATCCCCAAACCATTATTGATGCATGCAGAAACAATTTCCGGTTCGATAGATCTATTAATAAGATTATAAACAGGCTGATTGACAACCATACGGTCTAAAAGATATTGATCTTGAACTTTTAAGCCCTCAATAATTTGACTAGCAGTCCACTCACTGACCCCCATGTATAAAATTTTTCCTTGACGGATGAAGTCATCGATAGTGCGTAAAGTTTCATAAAGATCTGATTCAGAATCAAAACGGTGGCAGTAGAAAATATCAATATAATCCATATTCATGCGTTCTAACGATGCATGTACTTGTTCGAAAACATGTTTCCGTGACAAACCTCTACCATTAGGAAGTTCGTTCATTGGCCAAAATGCTTTGGTAGTAATAACATAAGTGTCCCGAGGGTAGCGATTTAAAATCTTTCCCATCACTTTTTCTGACTCGCCATAAGCATATACGTTTGCACAATCAAAAAAATTGATCCCTAATTCATAAGCTTTATCGATTATATCGAAAGTCGTTTCTTTTTCTGTTGTGTTGCCATATGTAAGCCATCCACCTAAGCTTATTTCGCTCACTTGCAAGCCTGTTTTTCCCAGATGTCTGTAGTTCATATCATTTTCTCCCTGCAATTTTATATAATACTATTACAATTTTACTCTATTTGTCAAGAACTTGTTTTAATTTCCAAACCTTTGTTTTAGAGATTCATTTTGAGCTTTGCTAGCTGCTATGGCTTGGCTCATTTTCAGTAGTGCCTGACGTTCTTTACGTTCTGTTGTTTCAAGTTCGTCTTGTTTTTTTGCTATTTTTTGATCTAATTCTTTCAATTTATCAATGCTTTCGCGATTCATCCGTGCCAAGTAACCATTACCTCCAATCATTAATTCATCAGCTTTGGCAGCGGATACAGATAATCCCATATCAGCAATATTATCTCCATTGCTGTCATATGCAAACATTTTCTTTACCGCATCGAAATTTTCGTTTAATGCTTTTTTTAATTGTGCCGAATCAACTGTTAAAATACCTTTTCGAACAGCATCTCTATCAATAGAAGCATTACTTTGCAAACGCTTAACATAAATGCCGATTTGATCCAGCAGTGATAATGAATTCGGGTCATTGTTATGGGGAACTCCTGATAAGCGCCTTAATGCATCTCTATATGATAGTAAACTACCATTGCCGTAAAACGATCCTTCTTTCAGATCATCACCGTCTTGTTCGCGTTTGTATAAAGGTTTGATTTTACCGATTTTTTCTATGGGAATAGTCGTAAAAATATTGATTTCTTCCATCAAAGTATTATATGCCAACACCCACTGAATAATGGTTTCTTCTATAAGCTCCAAATTCGGGCCAATACTGACAATAATATTTGTATCGGATTCTTGCAGTAAATCGAATGTTACTCCTTCCAGAATATCTGAAATACTATTTTCTGGACGTTCCAATTCTACACCATTAAAAGAAAAAAGAGCATCACGACCTTCGCTGATAATATTATATGGAGTCAGGGATCCTTCATGTGAACAACTAATCTTCATGTTATATATTGTAGTATCTGCATTTTCACTGACAACTGATGCTTTTGTTAAGGTTTTGCCTGCATGCTGTTCTAGTGAAATATTATAAATATTTGTATTTAGAATTATTTTTTCGTTGTTTCCATCATCGAAGTGCAGAATTAGAAGTTGTTCTGGTATTTTTTCTTGATGTGTTTGTTGTGTTTCTTCTATGCTGAAATCTCGAAGAATAGGGGCTACGCTTGGCAAAATAATTATTTCATTGCTGACAGTATTAATGTTTGTTACAGACAGACTTTGTAATGAGGGTCGTTCAGTGAGCTCAAGTGTTTTTGGGGTTTGATATATGGTAACATCTGCTTTGAATGTAAGGACAGCGTTATCAGGTATCGTAGTATTAAAAATCTTGTCTAAAGTTTGATCCTTAATTGTTGTTTTCTCTTGACTTTCCTGCCAATAAAGATCAATATTGTAATTTGTGCCGTCTGAAAGTAATTTTGCTTCTTTTAATGATGTCAAATCGCCATTGAAAGTAATTTTATTGTTTTTCCCGGTTTTTTTGCTGCGCAGTAAAATAGAACGTGTATTGGGTGATGTATTAATTAATTCAACATCGATTGTATTTTGTAATGAGTCTCGAAGAAGTTCCATTAAATCACTTATATTGCCTCCTTTGAAAGCGATAGTTTGTTCTGCGCTTCCTGATTTTACAGAAAATATAGATTCTGACAAACAAAGATCTTGTGGAACTGGTCCAGAAGAAAATACATCTGCTTGTGCTAATTTTTTGATTTTAATATTGTAAATGCTGTTTTTGGCTGTTCTGTCCGTGGAAATATCTAATAAATCTGGTACTGATGTTTTGTTGGTTTTGTCCCTAAAAGCTGATTCATAACTAAAAATATACCGGTTAATTCTATCAAAATTATCAATATTTGTACGGAAATCTGTCCATAATGCAGTTTCGATTTCTTTATTGCGTCTTTGGTTGTTGAGATTAGTGATTTGATTATGGTATGGTGCCATTATTTGCTTGAGCATTGAATCGATATCCATACCGCTATCTACTCCCGGAATACTTGATAATTGCATACGTTGTGCGTGTATAAGAGTATTTGATAAAAAAATAATAGCTATTATTAATATTTTTTTCATATAAAAATTCCAAAATAGAAAGTCCTTCATTAAATATCGGATTTTATTTATTTTTTATTAGCAATAGAATAGAAATAAGCGCTATTTCTGGTCTTTAGAGAACCGTTTTAATAGTTTTTGCCAACGTTTTAGAAATTGTTTGCGAAATGCGTTTTTGTATTTTCCAGTAAAGCTCCGATGATCTAAATGTAAACAGGTACCATTTGCTTTTTCTTCAAGAGTCAATAGGATAGAAGAAGAAAAATCTTGCATATGAATATCAAGTAGTAAATGATCAGGTGCTTGGCACGAAATAATCCGGTATTGGGCGACTGTTTTGAAAAAAATGTTTTTTTTCAAAATCCATTCACCTTTAGCATTTTCCTGATACTGAATTTTTTCTGGTGTTACAAATAACAACAACCATTCAGGGAATTGAATCATTCTATTCCATATTTCTTGACTGGAACTGTTAGGAATAAATAGCTCTAAGTAAATATTTTCATCCATAGAAACCTCAGTTGGACTTATTCTTGAAGGGATTGGTACATTCATATTCTTCTATTTCGTGTAATTTTTGGATCCGTGCTTGATGCCTTCCCCCTTCAAAAGGTGTATTCAACCATATGTCTACTAGATCAATTGCTTTTGCAGGTGCAAGAATTCTGCCTCCAAGCGCCAAAACATTTGCATTATTATGAAGACGTGATAATTTTGCAGAAAACTCGTCCTGACATAATGCAGCTCTAATGCCATGTACTTTATTGGCTGCATAGCTTGCTCCCAAGCCTGTTCCGCATATCACGATAGAAAAATCAGCTTCTTTTTCGATAATTTTTTTTACGGCAGGATAAACATAATCAACATAATCAACACTTTCTGTAGAGTAAGTACCGCAATCAACAACTGTGTAATTGTTGTTGAGAAGCCATTTTTTTATTTCTTCTTTAAGTAAAAAGCCTGCATGATCGCATCCTAAAGTTATAATGGGATTATTCATAGTTTTTACCTATTTTTTTACATTTTTTGATGAACGAATCGGAAAAATGAGCCATTCCGCTGATGAGATATGCTTGATACCCCTGCTTGCTCAAATGTTCTGCAGAATTTCCAGCTCTGTTGCCGTGGTTGCAGTAGCAAACAATTATCTTATCCTTGGGAAGATTATGGTTGTCAGACATAATGCCCGCATAAGGAATATTTCGGGCAATCTCTAGATGATCCCCTGCAAATTCAAATGGTGTTCGTACATCAATAACTAAAATTGAATCTTGGGGAAGTTTGAAAAATTCTTCTTCTGTCAGAAAGCGGGCTGACGGATGAAAAACTTTTGAAAACATAATTTACCTCTTTATTATTTATTTTTCATACCGATTTTTATTATACTATATTTTGTCGTATTGTACAAATATTTCTTATTTTTAGGTAGGAGAGAGATGAATTCTTTTTATTTTATGTTGGTTTTGCATGCTCATATGCCTTATGTGATGGGGACTTCTGTCGAATATTGGTTGCATGAAGCGGTGTTGCATAGTTATCTTCCTTTGCTGGAGATGTTAGAGCGGTGTCTTCGCGAAGAACTCTCTGTCTGTATTACTCTGAATATGTCTCCTATTTTACTGAATCAGTTGACTCACAGTGATTTTGTTGAAAATTTTTTGGAATATTTGCAGCAAAGAGAACAAAATTTAAGTATACAAGCTCTGAATCCAGAAGTTTCTGAAATTCTGCAGAACGATCTTCAAAAATTATGCCGGTTGAAAACTTTATTCTTAAACGAATGGAACAGAGATATTGTCGGGCAGTTCAAAAAATTTGTTGATCTTGGTTATATTAATGTCACGACCAGCTCTGCAACACATGCATATTTGCCTTTGTGGGAAGCTGATATTGAGTCGGTTTATCGGCAGATTGCTGTAGGAAAGGTGATGAGTTCATTTTATTTTGGTGATTTGAATGGATTTTGGAGCCCTGAATGTGGTGTTTTTCCCGATCTTACTTCAATTTTAAAAGAATTCGAATTTTCTTATTTTTTTGCTGATCCAGCCGCTGTTAATACCGAGCATATATTCCAACCTTTTACCGATCGCGGAGTGTATTATTTTGTCCGAGACATTGATATTAGTATGAAAATCTGGGATTCAGATGAAGGGTATCCTGGACATCCTTTGTACCGCGATTTTCACAGTGATTTTTTTACAGATCCAGAATCTTGTGGTCGTATCACGGAACGAGCTGGATTTTCTATAAGGGCAGTGACAAATAAAAATTCTAATAGAAAAGATATCTACTGTCCTGTTGCCGCTCACAAACAAGCAGAACTAGATGCTCAAGATTTTTGTTCTTATTTGGCTTGTAAATTTAAAAAATTGTCTGGAAATTGTTGTTCTATTTTCTTCGATGCGGAACTTTTTGGGCACTGGTGGTATGAAGGTGTTGATTTTTTATATTATCTATGCCGTGCGTTGAGCAGACAAAATGTTATCAAGCTGACATTTCCTTTGGAAATCCTTCAAAAAGTGGATTCTGTAAAGTTTTCTCCTATGTATTCGTCTTGGGGACTCAATCATGATGCCGGTTCTTGGTTGAATGCGAAAACTTATTTTCTTTGGGAGAAAATTTACAATACTTCCCCAGAGACGTGCAGCATGCGTAATTTATTATTGGCTCAAGCATCTGACTGGATGTTTTTAATAACACATAATAGTTTTATAGAATTTTCTAAAAATCGTATTTCGCGTCTGCTTAGTTATAACAATGACGCTGATCAGGAAAATGATCTCTTGCAGCAATCTATTAGCGTCTGTAGTAGAGAAGATTTTTTTGCAATCTGATATAAAATATATTATAATACAATCCACAATATAAAAAGGTTTTTTTATGAATCAACTGCCATTATACATGCATCGATTTAAAAAGGAATTAATTCAATATTGGCACTATATTATTTATTATGTGCGTGCATTCGAAAAAGCCCGTGTTACTAATACATCTTTGGGTTATTTATGGTGGTTTTTAGATCCTCTTTTAAATATGGGTATCTATATTATTCTTGTACGTTTAGTATTCAATCAGCGTGATCCGAATTTTCCTGTATTTTTTTTCTCTGCGATGCTAGTATGGCGTTATTTTTCGATGGCTTTAGCTCAAAGTGTTTCTTCGATCCGTTCCAATATTGGTGTTTGCCGTGATATTTATGTTCCTAAATTTGTATTTCCTTTGGTAATGTGCATTACTGGCTTGTCTCCATTGATTATTTCTATAGGTATCTTAGTTGTTTTAATGATCATGTTTCATGTACCCTTTACTATCAATTTGATATATCTGCCTTTGCTATTGACTACTTTATTTTTTTTCACGTTGACATGCTCGATGATTGCTGCACATATTGGCGTATTTATAGCTGATGCTCCCAATATTTTAAATCATCTTTTAACTTTAGGGTTGTTTGCAACCCCTGTGTTTTACAGTATAGACAGAGTTCCTGAGAAATATCAGTTTTTTATCAAACTCAATCCAGTCGGTACTCTTACGACCAGTTTTCGTCATATCATTACATATGGAACTCCTCCTCCTTTCAAACAGTTGCTTTATATTGTTGTTTTTACAATGATTGCTTTTATATTGAGTGTTATGATACTTTATAAATATGACAAAATTTATAATCGAGTGAATGGATAATATGTATGGATAAACCTTATATTATTGAGGCGGAAAATATTGATCTGACTTATGAAATTTTGCAGAGTTTCAGTTTGAAAAACCTTTTCACAGGTAGGGAACAGCTGGCAAATTTAAAATATATTCATGCACTTAAGAATATTAGTTTTAAGCTGGAAAAGGGGCATAATTTAGGTATTATCGGTACAAACGGTTCTGGGAAATCAACATTGCTACGGGTTTTATCCCATACTTATATGCCTGATAAAGGATCTTTGAAGATTCATACGGACTCTATTAATTTGCTGACTTTAGGGGCTGGCTTTATGGGGGAACTGACAGGACGTGATAATTTATATCTCAGTGCGTTATTGCTCGGTATTAGTAAGCAAGAATTGGATAAGGGTTTAGCTCAAGAAATTATTGCTTTTTCCGAAATTGGATATTTTATTGATCTTCCTATAAATACATATTCAAGCGGTATGAAATCTCGGTTGATGTTTTCTATTTCGGCATGTATTCAGCCTGATCTGCTCCTTATTGATGAAGTTTTCAGTGTTGGTGATGCCCATTTTGTTCAGAAAAGCGAAGAACGTATGCAGGAAATGATCCATTCTGATAAAACTGTTGTGTTAATCTCGCATAATACAAAAAATATTATTGATAATTGCGACCGGGTATTGTGGCTACATAAAGGCGAAGGAAGGATGTTTGGGGATCCTAAAGAAGTAATGGAAGCATATCTTGAATATACGGGTGCTTCCGAACTTCTGAAAGATCGGAAAAAACAATGGAGCAATTGATATTATACAAACTGCTTTTTCTTTTGTTATTTGTTTGTCAAATTTCTTATGCAGAAACAATGATCGGTCAAGAATTGAAAGTTTTAGACGGTAATTTCAAAAAGTCACTTCAAGCTACTGCAAAGATGCTGCCTTTTGCTGTAGGGAAAAATGTTATATCTAGTAATATTTCCTATTCTTTTGACAGTATTAATGGGAGAATTCATTATGAAGCGTTGATTGAATATAGTTTTCGCTATGGTGCGTGCTTTGATGTTATGAACACTCTTGTTTATTCTCAAGAAGAAGCGGAATATTATTTTTCTTTTATTCAGGGGGCATCGATTTTTTTAGATTCTAATAGTGATATGGAATTGATTAGCTTTACGAATAATCAGAATGTCGAACGATATTTATGGCAAAAATCAGAAAATACGGCTTATTACGTGCCTGTTGGGTCTCAAAAAAATTCTTATCTTATATTCAAAATACAACTGGTACCAAGGCAAAAGGGGGTATTATTAAAATATAAACAGGTTGTAGAAGATATTGTAAAAAGAACAAAATGGAATCAAGTATTAGATGAGTTGATTTAAGATTTTATAATCTTAAAATTCTAAGAAATTATAAAAAAGTAGGCAGTTTTATATTAATAAAATGCATAGTTGTTAATTAAGGATTCTCTGTATTTCTTAATTGATTGACACAATATTATTAAATTAAAATAAGATGTTAAGTGTTAAAACTTTGTTTTTTCTATTTAGTACTGTTTGTTAATATTCATTTCCATATTATACTTCACTTCAATAAAATTAAGTTGATTTTATAAAATCATGTAGACTTATGCTATATTTTAGTAAACGTTCATATAAAAAATATTTTGTTTTGACTAAATGGTTATAGGAGGATTAAATGAAAAACTTTTTATATGTCTTTTTATTGTGTATGGATGTTCTCAGATAGATAATAGATCCGGAATATCTGCTGTTACTAATGTAACTGGTACTTATAATTATCTTGTTCAATTGACAAGTTCTGGTATCACTAGTGAGTTTCAAATTCTGGTTCCTATTATTACTGTTTCATGGTATTCAGAGGGCAATTGCTATCTAATTCATTTTATTAAACTGTTTAGTATTCAAATAATATAACTTCACCATCATATATTCAAACAGAAACAAACTATCCTATTGGTAGGTATACTAATTATTCTCTATGAGAAATTATAACAAATAATGTCAGCAATTATAGTGTAGCGCAATATAATCATGATCTTTATGAAACTCAATTTAAATAATGAAGGTCAAAATACATTACTCTTGAATGTTACGAATACAGTTCCAAACACATTAGCCCAGTCTTTCGAAGAGAATAAAATATATACAAATAAAGATAATACGAATAAAATTCAACAATCTTATGCTACTAATTTTAACAGACAATGTGCTAGAAGAATGAGGTTTTGTTATACTAGATCTTCTAGTGACCAACAATTTTTTAATTTTGCTTTAGCATTTCCTACCAATCAGATAGTTCATCAAAATCTGGTATTCCAACGGAATAATGCCCTCAATATCTTATATTCTGATCCTTATCCAAGTACTGGTGCAGTACCTACTGGCGAAGGTTATTATAAGATTTTAAAAATGGTCTTAATTTTGAAATTATCAATAGTTATAAAAATTCTAATATAAATAATCGACCTTATCAGGGATTTGTTTCTTATACGTTTTTGAGAGCTGTAGAATACCAATAAGGCATACTATAGGGTTACAGTTTCAAATTTTGGAAACAATCAAAATAATGTTAGTAAACTTGTAAGTTTGATTTTTGATAGCACTAAAACTTTTATGGCTGGTGGGTCTTTTCTGTATTTGATGATGGTATAAATCAGGATGTACAGATGTATGGGATTGGGGCAGATAGTTCTTCTAAGAATAATGTTGATTTTAGTAATAGAACTGCTTTTTTTATTGGCGAATATTGATTATTTTAAAAATAAATTTTGAAGACAAAATATACTGACTTAATTGATAGTATTATTGACAAATGGAGTGTTTAGGCTAGAATTATTAATTTTTTTTGGAATATCATATATTAGTTTTGTAGCATAAAAGAATTAGCGTTTTTCTATTTGACATTTTTATTTTATCGTTTTATAATATTGGTGTAAATATTAAGATGTTTGGAGAGAGTATGATTGTAGGATTTACATTATTTGCTGTTATTTGTTTTGTATGCTTAATTGGTCTTGGGTTACATATAAAAATAAATCAGAATTTCCTTTCTGTATATGCTGCAAAAAGCATTCTAGGAGGGGTTGTTGGTTTTTTCTTTATTATATTAGCATTAGCTACGGCTTATGTATTTTTAGGAATTTCTCCTATTTTTGCTGCTGAACCTGTGACTAACTCAGTGTCTGAAAGTGCTTATGGATTAGGTTTTTTAGGAGCAGGCCTGTCGGTTGGTTTGGCATGTATCGGCGCTGGCATTGCAACGGGAATGGCAACTTCTGCTGGAATAGGTGCTGTTAGTGATAATCCAAAGATGTTAGGTCAAAGTTTGCTTTTTGTTGGTCTTTCAGAAGGAATAGCGATTTATGGTCTTATTATTGCGATTATGATACTAGGGCGATTAGCATAATGAAGGCACTAGCTTTAGTAGATACGGATGATGCTCCTATTTATATGCTTGCGGGTATGGAAGTATGGTCTCCTAATACTAAAGAAGAGTTAAAACAAAAATTTCAGCAAGCCGTTATGATTCCTCAGTTGGGATTGTTAGTTATTTCTACCAAATATACTGAAGATTTACAGGAAGAGTTAGATCAGTGTAGACTTTCTGGTAGTAATGTTCAAATTTTGGAGGTTCCATCTTCAAAGAGTGAGTCACACCCTGGTGAGAAATTAATTAAATACGTTAGGAAAATTATTGGTCAAAATTAGGAGCAATTATGGCCTTAAAAGATATGATTTCTGATATAGAACAAACAGTAATAGATGAAATAAATCAAAGTAGAGATCATGCCAAGATTGAGGCTACTAAAAAAGTTCTTGCAAAAGGTGATATTTTAGAAGATTTTTATAATAATAAAAAAGATATTCTACGTTCTCAGCTTTCTAAAAAAGAAATTTCTCTTAAATCAGAAAAAGATTTCCTATATCGAAATAAACAATTAAAAGAAGAAGATGAATTTATTAATAATCTTCTACCTCTTATTCGATCTTCGTTATTAACTTTTGTGTTAAATAAAAATCGTTATGGCGAAATTCTTCGTTTATGTCTTGTTAAAATATCAGATTCTACAGACTTAAACAATAGTTATTTATATATCAATTCGAGAGATATCGAATTGATTCATGATAATGTTTCCTTGATTTCTGGTACAATAACAATTGCAGCTGATGATACAATTGAGGCTGGTTTTATCATAAAAACGCGTGATGGAGTTAATATAAATTTAAGTTTTGCTTATTTGTTTGAAGAGCAAAAAGCGAAGTTATTAAATTCTACACTTCGCATGCTTAAGGAAGGATTATGAACTCTATAGGTATTATTATAAAAATTAATGGTCCTTTGGTTACAGCAATATTAACTGAACCTGTCCAGCTTATGGAAATGGTTAAAGTTTCAGAACTTTATCTCATTGGTGAAATACTCAGTGTAGAAGGTCAAGAAGCTGTGATTCAGGTGTATGAAAATACAGATGGTCTGACCCTAGGACATCCTGTTTTTGGGACGGGGATGCCTCTTTCTGTGGAATTAGGTCCTGGTTTGTTAGCACATGTTTTCGATGGCATTCAACGGCCGCTTCGTGAAATAGCAGATGCTACACATAGTATATATTTGGAAAGGGGAATATCTGTTCCTGCTTTGGACCGCAAGAAAAAATGGCAATTTACACCTACAGTGAAAATGCATGATGAATTGCAATTAGGAGCAGAAATCGGAACAGTACCTGAAACAGAATTGATTCAACATAAGATTATGCTTCCTCCTAATATTTCAGGATTGTTGCTATCGATTATGCCTGAAGGATTGTATACTATTGATGATGTTATTGCTACAGTGCAAGATAAATATGGTAATGTCCATGAAATTCGATTAAGTCATCGTTGGCCTGTTAAAATTCCGCGTCCTTATAAAGAACGATTTCTGCCTACAGAGCCTTTAATGACAGGTCAGCGTATTATTGATATTTTTTTTCCTGCAGCTAAAGGTGGCGCAATTGCTATACCGGGAGGATTTGGTACTGGTAAAACAATAACACAACATCAATTAGCAAAATGGTCTGACGCTAAAATTGTGGTATATGTAGGGTGCGGCGAACGAGGAAATGAAATTACTGAAGTATTGGAAGAATTTCCTCATCTGATTGATCCCAAAACGGGAGCTCCATTATTTGATAGAACTGTTATGATAGCAAATACATCTAATATGCCTGTTACAGCTCGTGAGGCATCTATATATACAGGCATTACTATTGCAGAATATTATCGTGATATGGGATATGATATTGCTGTTATGGCTGATTCGTCATCACGTTGGGCAGAAGCGTTGCGAGAATTATCTGGTCGCTTAGAAGAAATTCCAGCTGAGGAAGGATTTCCAGCATATTTGGGGTCAAAATTGGCATCGTTTTATGAAAGAGCAGGAAGTGTTGAATTGCGTAATGGCAATAAAGGTTCTGTGACGATGATTGCTGCAGTTTCGCCTCCAGGTGGGGATTTTTCGGAACCTGTCACGCAAAATACAAAAAGATTTGTACGTGCATTTTGGGAGCTTGATAAAGCGTTGGCGTCAGCACGACATTATCCTTCTATTAATTGGGTACAAAGTTACAGTGAATATGCCGATTTAGTTTCAGAATGGTGGGAAAAACATGTTAATTCCGATACTGTTGTGCTTAGGAGAGAAGCATATGATCTGCTACTAAGGGAAAATAAATTACAAAAAATTGTTCGATTGATTGGTCCTGATGCTCTGCCTGATGTTGAGCGATTGGTATTAGAAGCGGCTAGAATTATAAAAGAAGGATTTCTTAAGCAAAATGCTTATGATGCAATCGATATGTATTCTTCTCCCCAGAAACAAATGTGGTTGTTAAAATTGATGATGAATTTTTATCATAAAGCAGAAGAAATCATTAATATGGGGGCTCCAATTTTTGAAATTAGGAGTTTGGAATCGGTACCGATGCTTATAAGAGCAAGGCTTGAAATACCAAATGATGATGAAGCTGCATTTGTCAAATTAGAAAATTTTGTTAATGACGAAATGAGTGCTTTGTTGATAAAATATGAAAATGTTCCTCAATCTATAGGAGCAAAAAATGCATATTAAGATACAAAAAAGTTATGAAGGTGTTTATTCTGTAGTTGGACCTTTGGTGATTGTTAATGCTATCGCAAATGCAGCATATGGTGAAATTGCATCCTTAACAACCCAAACAGGCGATGTTAAATTAGCTCGCGTTATTGAAGTAAACGAAAAATTTACTGTTTTACAACTTTATGGAAGTTCAGCAGGGATAGATCCTAAAAAAGTTTCTGTAAAATTTTGGGGTGAAACATATCATATTGGTGTATCTACTGAAATGTTAGGCCGAATTTTTGATGGATTAGGGTGTCCTATTGATGGTCTTCGTGCTCCTAATCCTGAATTTGAGCGAGATGTTAATGGGTTAGTTTTAAATCCAGTAGAACGAGAATATCCTCATGATTGTATCCAAACGGGGATTTCAGCGATTGATGTTATGAATACTCTAGTACGAGGGCAAAAATTACCTATATTTTCGGGAGCAGGGCTACCTCATAATCAGTTAGCTGCGCAAATTGTGTCACAGACGACCTCCAAAAGTGGTAATCCCTTTGTTGTTGTTTTTGCTGCCATGGGTATTAGACATGATGATGCAGCATTTTTTATTGATTCTTTTAAATCTACAGGAGCATTAAAAAATACAGCATTGTTTCTTAATTTAGCGGATGATCCGACAATTGAACGATTAATTACTCCGAGAGTTGCCTTAACGTTGGCTGAATATTTTGCTTATGATAAGGGGATGGATGTGTTAGTTATTCTCACTGATATGACTGCTTATGCCGAATCATTGCGTGAAATTGCTGCTGCACGAGGTGAAGTACCTTCTAGAAAAGGATTTCCGGGATATATGTATTCTGATTTTTCTACAATATATGAAAGAGCAGGACGTGTGAAAGGTTGCCCTGGATCTGTTACTCAAATTCCTATACTTACAATGCCTGGTGACGATATTACTCATCCTGTACCAGATTTGACTGGTTTTATTACGGAAGGACAGGTAGTTTTGGGGCGACATCTTTTTGGACAAGGTATTGTACCTCCTATTGAATTATTGCCTTCATTATCACGCTTGATGAAAGATGCGATAGGTCAAGGATTGACGCGTGAGGATCATCCAAAATTATTTATGCAGTTATATTCTTCATATGCGCGAGCCTTAGAAGTGAGAGCTATTGCTGCTATTGTTTCCGAAGAGGAAATGACCCCTATCGATCAGGATTATTTAAAATTTGGGAAAGTGTTTGAAGAAGAATTTATTAATCAGCGTTTTGATGAAAACAGATCAATTGATGAAAGTTTGGATTTAGCATGGAAAATTTTGTCAATTCTTCCCAGAAGCGAATTAACTAATATGAGTACTCAAGAATTATTACGCCATTATCAAGGAAAAGAAGAATAGCATGGCTAACAAACGGAATGTTACTCCCACTAAAAGTAATTATTCTATCTTGAAAGCGGAATTATCTTTGGCAAAAGAAGGACATAGCCTTCTGGAGCAAAAACGTGAAGTTTTTATTATGCATTTGTCTAATTTAGTAGCGAATATTAAAGAAAAACGAACACTTTTAGATAAGCAATTACAGAAAATTTATCGGCAACTTGCTTTAGTGAAGTTAGAAACTTATGGGTTTACTTTTGATTTGATGATGAAGAATATGCCACAGGATTTTGTAGTAGATATGATTTTCCGTTCTATCATGGGAGTACCTGTACCACAATTGATTATTAGGGATACGGGAGAAAATTTATCAAAAATTCCTATGGGAATTTCCAATACAAGTCCTGCTTTCGATGAGCTTTTTAAAGGAGTAGCAAATATTAAAAATTTGCTCGTTGAAGTGGCCGGTTTGGAAAGTGCTGCTTGGAAATTAGCTCATGAAGTGAAAAAAATCCAACGGAGAGTTAATGCTTTAGAAAATTTTATGATACCAGATACTTCAGTTACTTTAGCGTATATTAAGGATACAATGGAAGAAAAAGATAGGGAGACTCTTTTCCAAATGAAACGAATAAAAGAAAGAAAAAAAGTGGTTATCATGAGAGGTGAGAATCATGATTACTAGAATTTTTGTTCCGATTACAGGAACTGATGAAAGTAAAATAGCAACAGAAAAAGCTATTGAAACAGCAGTATTTCTCAACGCCAAAGTGACGGCAATTTATGTTTTGGATAAAGAATCATTAGCTAAACTTCAACGTTATAAAATTTTTATAGAAGAAGAATCTTCAGTTTTTGGAGATAATTTGAGGCGTGATGCAGAAAAATATTTAGAATATGCTAAACGAATTGCTTCCTCATACCATATTGATATTGAGACTGTTTTGTTAGAAGGAGATCCTTTTTTAGAAATTAAAAATTTTATTAAGAAAAATCCTGCACAGCATAAATTTGTTATGATTGCCAAAGTACCGAATAGTGAGAATTTTATTGATTCTTTTGGTAGCTTAGAAAAAAAAATGTTACGTTCCGGATTAGGAATAATGATAGCTGGAGAATAATATGAAATCAATGATAGATCAAATTTATGATATCGAAGAACATATAGCACAGCTTAAAGAAAACGGAAATAAAGAAATAAAAGAAATTTACGATTCCATCGACAAAAAAATTAAAATTATGGAACAATCTTTTTTAGATGAATATTTACAATATGAAAAACTTCAAGAAGAAGAAATGCTGAATCGTGTTCAATTATATGATCAAGAATTGCAAAGTACATTCCAAAATAAAAAAAATCTACTGCAAGAATTGTGGGAAAAAAAGAAAGATAATATTTTGTTATCTTTATCACATGAATTTTGGTTGGAATAACGATGATATCAGCTCAGTATATTCCTTTATCTGTACGTGTAAAAAATTGGAGCTTATCTTTTTTGTCTAAAAAAGAGATGGAAAAAATACTTTCTTTTGATCTTATGCAAATATTACAATATATTGCACAAAAAGAAAATATAATTTTATCAGAACCTTTAGATTCTCATTTTTTTCTAAAAAAACTTAAAGAGAAATTGATATATTTTGGATATACGGCTTCTAGTGCTTTATCAGGTGAAGGTAAAGCATTTGTAAAAGAATTGTTACGTGAATTTGAAATAGAAAATTTAAAAATTTTAGTACAAATGCTCGTTTCTGATCGTTTTTCTGATAATTTTTACCAATATGTATTTACTCCTCAATTATCATTGAATAAATATCGTGAAATTAGAACATTTCAGGAGTTACGTCAGTTTTTGATTGGGACAGCTTATGAAATGCTTACTAACTCTCTTGATAAAGTAGAAACAGAAAAAAATACTTTTTATTGGGAATCGGCATTGGATACGTTTTATGCGAATCGGATTTTCACTGTTTCTAAAAGATTAGATACTCATGGGAAGTTAAATGCAAAAAAGATTGTTTTGTTGCCTATAGATATGGAACGTTTGTTAAATTTGTACCGTTATAAATTTCATTATGGACTTGATGCTAAGGAAGCATGGCTTTATCTCCCTAATGTTACACATATTTTATCGTCAGAACGATGGCAACATTATATTGTGGTAGTGACGAGTCAGGAATTTTGTGATATGCTGAAAGAGGACCGTTATATAGATGTTGACTGCCATAATAATGCATCTACAATCAGGATGTCTATGCGTTCGAGAATAGAAAAGATATGCCGTAAAGAACTGCATGGAAGTTTGACAAGTATTTCATCGTTCTTGGCCTTTTTACAATTGAAAAAAATACAATTTTCTCAGTTATCTACGATTATTGAAGCGAAATCACTTCATATGGAAAAAGAAGAAGTGATGGATTTTTTATAATTTTACAGGTGAATTTATGTTTACGTCACAAAAAATGTTTTTGATAGATCTTCTTGTGTTAAAAAAAGATGAAAATAAAGTATCGCAGTTTGTTGTAGAGTCAGGTATCTTTGAACCTTCAAGTCTTTCATTTTTTGTTAATGATCCAGAAAAATGGGTGAAGGAGCAAAATTCAGATAAAAAGAAAATTATAACTGATTATGAACGTTATGCTATAGAAATTAAAAATTTTTTTGAAAAGTATGCTTCTAATAGAAAAAATAGTACGGATTTACTTCATTATAAATCACAACTTTCAATCCCTGCTATTGGCGATATCCTTAGGTCTGACCAAAATAAAGTTGCTTATTTCCAAGATAAATTTATGGCAGTGAGAAAAAAAAAGGAAGAAGTTGCTGTTAAAATGGCAGGACTTAGGATGTATAATCAGTCGGTACGTCATGCTGAACAACTTAAAGATCCTGAAGAATTATATTCTGTTTTGGGAGTTATTAGTATTGGTAATTTGGAATTATTAAAACATGAATTTGCCCGTTTTAATGGCGAAATATTGACAGAAGGGCATATTAATGATTCTGAAATTGTATTTTTGGCAGTATCTAGGGAGCATATGCATGAACTAAATTCTTTGCTAGAGAAAGTGTACTTTATTAATTATGGCCTTCCTGACGAATTTTTCGGGAGGGGGGTGGTAAATATGATGGAATTAGGTCTAGAATTTACTATACTATGTGATAAGGAATTGTTATTAGAGAATGAATGTCAGAAAATAGCTCCTGAAATTTTACAAGAATTAAGACAGATTTTTTATTCAATATCTTTATACAATAAAATTTCAGAAGTTAATAATTCTGTACGTCAAGCGGGTCATTTTGTTGTATTTTCAGGTTGGATAGCTGCAAAAGAATTTAAAAATTTTAAAATAGAATTAGAAAAATTATGTGGACAAAAATATGAAATGCATATTACGAATACAGATTATTTCTCTACAGGAACCGATGTTCCTACAAAATTAGGAAATCCTCGTATTTTTAAGCCATTTGAAACCCTTGTTACTCTTTTTGGTATCCCTGGCTATCGAGAGATTGATCCAACACTTCTTGTAGCTATTTTATATGTTGTGATGTATGGTGCGATGTTTGGCGATGTTGGACAGGGATTGGTGCTGTTAAGTGTTGGTTTAATTGGACTATTGTTTAAAAAATCTGCTTTTCGTTTAATTTTTTCTTTAATGGTTTGGGTAGGTATTTCAGCGACTATTTTTGGATTTTTTTATGGTTCTATTTTTGGATATGAAAATATTATTCCTCATTTATGGCTTAGTCCAATGCATCAAACTACGACACTATTAACCTATTCAGTTTGTTTCGGAATAGGGGTGATTATTCTAGGTTATTTGTTAGGTATTATTAACGCGATCAAAATTAAAGATTGGCAAATGTTAATTTTTTCTCATAAAGGGATTATTGCTTTTGTTATTTATCTGATGTTTTTAACAGTATGTTATAGAATAATAAAAGGTGAAACAATTTCGTTATGGCTAGTGATATCTATTATTATTTTGAGTATTTTTCTAGGTTTTGAGAGAGTTTGGGATGTTTTATTCTATGGGCATGGAAAATTGTCAGAATGGTGGATGGGTATCTTTGATATGTTTGAATTTTATTTGTCGTTACTTTCAAATACTATTTCTTTTGTGCGTATTGGAGCTTTTGCTTTAACGCATGCTGCTTTAATGTTAGCTATTTTTGCTTTAAAAGATCTTGCTTCGAATCCGATAGTTGGTAATATTATTTTGTTATTAGGCAATATTTTTGTTATTTTCTTTGAAGGATTTATTGTTGGGATTCAAACATTAAGATTAGAATATTATGAATTTTTTGTCCGGTTTTTTAAGGGTTCGGGTAGGCTATTTAAACCTATAAATCTGAATAAGGATGTATAAAATTGCTTAAATTATTATATAATCTTGGCTGGGATGAATATTTTAAAAATTTTTCTAGCAGATATCCGGAACTTGTTCCTGCACGAATAACACAAAAGCATAGTTTTGGGTATAATATTATAACGGAATCAGGGCATTTTTCGGCACGGTTAAGAGGCTCTTTAAGAAAATCATTATTAAAAGAACAATGGCCAGTTGTCGGTGATTGGGTTATGGTGAGTTTCAATAATGAGAAAGCTATTGTTGAAGTAATTCTTCCACGAAGAAATAAAATTTCACGTAAAACTTCTGGGAAAACTTCAGTTGAGCAAGTAATTACTGCTAATGCAGATATTATATTTTTAGTGGTGTCTCTTCTCGAAGGTTTTAATCCTAGAAAAATTGAGCGTTATTTGACATTATCTGCAGAAAATCATATTGATTTCATTATCCTACTTAATAAAATTGATTGCATAGAAAATGCTGAACAGTTTCTTCTTGAAACGCGGAAATTAGCTCCAAATATTCCTATTCTATTGACTAATGCTCATGATCCGCTAATTGTCGATGTGCTTTTAAAATATCTAAGTGCAGGAAAAACAGCAGTATTTTTAGGATCTTCTGGAGTTGGAAAATCCACAATAGTGAACACTTTGTTAGGTCAGAATGTTCAAATGACCAGATCGGTAGGTAAAAATAATAAAGGAAAGCATACAACAAGTTCGAGAGATATGTTTTTTCTTGAAAATGGAGGGATTATTATTGATAATCCTGGCATTAGAGAACTATATGTTTGGCTGGATGATTGCGAATCATTATCAGAAAGTTTTAGCGATATTCAACAGTTAAGTTTGCAATGTCAATTCCGTAATTGTGTTCATTTGCATGAACCAAATTGTGCTGTTCGTGATGCAATACGAAATGGCCAATTAGATTCCGGACGTTTGGAAAATTGGAGAAAATTAAAATCAGAGACATTGGAACTTCTTTCAAAAAGACAGGAAGCAGGACAGAAAATTCATAAACAACAATCTTATATACTATCAAAATATAAAAAAAGAAAAAATTCCCCCAGAGCGATTTTCGATAAAAAGAGGAAAATATGATCCATGAAAGCAATGTCATAGTAAGATATGCAGAAACAGATATGATGGGAATAGTTCATCATGCTGTTTATCCTATTTGGGCGGAATTTTCACGAACACAATTAATGAGAGATATGGGTATTTCTTATTCTGAAATAGAGGCTCTAGGTATCGTGTTACCAGTAACGGAATTAGGATTTCGTTACAAAGCTCCTACCTTTTTTGAAGATAAAATTACTATATTAAGTGCTGTTACACATTTAGACAATCGTCGTCTTCGATTGGATTATCAAATTCTTCGTAATGACTCAGAACTTTGTGTAATTGGATTTTCTAAGCATATATTTACGAATGCTGAATTCAGAAAGCCTATGCGTATTGATCAAGAACTATTAACTGATTTTACTTTATATTTTCATCCTGAATTTCAACAAATGTAATAGAGGTTATTTTGAACTTATTTCGCCATAGAAATAATACTCCTAAAAAATTACATACATCTCATTCTTTGTCTTTATCAGAAAAATATAATCCTGATCGCTTGTTATTATTGGTATTTACAAAAACGAGGCGTCAATTTCTAACACGGATTGCAATTCTCTTTACAAAATTAGGTAATGGACAAGCTTGGTTATTATTTTCTTTAATTATTATGCTATATAGCGTGCCTATTGGTGTATCTTTTCATATTTCTGCTTTATTGCAGCTTTATGGTCAAATATTTTTAAAGAATTTAGTCAAACGGACACGTCCTTATTTAGTATATCAAGATCTTGATTATTTGTATGCTCCACCTGATCCTTTTTCTTTTCCATCGGGTCATACAGCAGCTGCATTTACTATGGCATTTACGGCAAAATTGGTTTTTCCAGTTGCATGGCCTTTTTTTTTAATAATCGCGCTTATTATTGCATTTTCAAGGGTTTATTTAGCTGTGCATTATCCTTCGGATATTTTTGCAGGTATCATTCTTGCATATTTTTCTGCTAAGTGTGGGACGTTTCTATCTCAAATTGTGACAGGAATCATGATATGAACTTGTTAGAAAGTTTGAATAAATATGCTAATCAATTTTCTCTTATTAAAGCACAAGATAATAATTATACGATAAAATATGACGGTCTTTATTTGCATAGCAGTAAGTTTCCTGTTTTAGAAGCTCAACGTTTTATTGAGCCTCTTAAATATTGTGATCAATCTGCTACAATAATTATTTTATGGGGTGTGGGATTAGGGTATCATACAGAACTGCTGGTTCAACAAGGATTTACTATCATTGCTGTAGAATTGAGAAGAGAAATAGCAGAAATCTTTAAAATGGTATTTCCTATTGAAAAATTGCATGCATTTATTGATGTTGACGATCCACAAAAGATTTTTGATGCTATTGTATCTCTTCCTGCATATCAATCTTTAAATTTTGTTGACTTGTCTATGAGAAATATTACATTCAAGGATCAAGTGTGGACCTCATATACCGAAAAAGGAAAACATGTATTACGTTCGACTCATAATATACATTTTCATCTTATGGAATCTTGGTATTGTAATATTTTACAGAATATTCAATTATTAAATTCCCAGAGTATTAGTATAATTCCTACTACTGTATTTTGCGGAAAGAAGGTTATTATTTGTTCTGCTGGGCCTTCCTTGAAGGAAAGTCTCCCATACTTAGAAAAAATACATCATTCTTATGTGATTATAGCAGTTGATACAGCATTGAGTTCTTTATTAGAGTATGGGATAGTACCTGATTTTGTTCATGCTGTTGACGCGAAGATTCATAATGTTACGGATTTCGTTTCTATTGAACATTCTATTTTTAATAAAATGATACTTATTGCTGATATTTCTGTACATCCAATTATTGTCAATCAGCCGTGGAAGGCAATTTCTTTTGTGTCTACAGGACACCCAGTGAATCATCCTAAAAAAGGCCTATATATTCACCGGATTGAGTTGATAAATTTTTTGATGTCTTATGGGATAAAGTTTCCCGAGCTGCAAACAGGAGGTTCTGTTGCGACCTCTGCTTTTCATTATGCTGTGTCCCACGGAGCTGAAAAGATCATTATGATAGGTCAAGACCTTGCTTATACGAATTATAGAGGTCATGCAGTAGGAACAACTTACGACCGTCAATATAGAAGCAATGCCAATCGATTAAAAACTTTAGAGACCATTCATGTGCATAAATTGCCTGATTTTTATGCTCAGGGAATAGATAACCAACTTGTATTAGTAGATCCATTATTAGAACAATTTCGACATTGGTTTGAAATGTCCATAGCATTTTGTAAAGAAGAAAATCTGCATAATAGAGTAATAAACGGATCAGAAAGCGGAGCATTTTTTGATTCTTGGAGTCATGAAAAATTATCAGTGATAGGAAAAAATGATAATATTCATATCGATAAAATATTTGATTTTTCCTTGAATCCAATAATAAATTTGACTGTGTTGTTTGAAAAATTATATATTGAGTGGATCAATTTTGTTTTGGATTCTCATCAAAAAAGCCTATTACATGAGTATTTTTACTCAGAATATACTCAATTGTTAAAGGGAGAAGTTTATAATGAATTTCTTTATAATAGAAAATATAACAGATTGAAAAAAATAATAGCTCAATATCACTTTCAAGGAACAAAAATATGAAAAAATGTACTTTTTTCTTAATTAAAATGTTATTTTTAATAACACCTATTATGGCAAAAGATAGAGTAGATCAATTTACTCATCCGAATAATCTTTATAATAATGGTTTACAATTTTATTATAATAGTGAATATGGGCCAGCAATGAAATGTATCAAAAAAGCTATGCTTCTTGCTCCCAATAATAAACAAATTAGAACTTTATTTTATCAATTAAGAAGAGAAATAGGATTACCGGTAGTATTTACTCAAGATAATGTGATTAGTAGGATGTTTGCTGTTTTTTTTAATGCGGTTCCTCCTCAATGGAATGCAATTTTAGGATCCTTTTTGTTATTAATTGTTTCTTTAATAGTATTTTTGCCAGTAAAAAAGAAAAAATATATTTTGTATATAATAGGTATGTTTAGCACTTCTGTTGTTCTTTTAAGTGTTGGCTTAATTCGTTATTATATTTTTTTTAATGTGCCGGATAGGATAGCAACACATATTATTGACCTTTATGAGGAACCTGATGTGAAAAGTAAAAAAAATATTACTTTACCGGCAGGATCGGAATTGAGGGTGGTAGATCAAATAGGTGAATTTTTACTTGTAAAAACTCTTGATAAAAGAGAAGCTTGGGTTCAAGAAGAATTTGTACCTCCTTTATGGGAATAAAAGAGTATAAGTTTTATCTGCTCATAAAAATAATCCCCTAAATTAGGGGATTATTTAAAGTAGGAGTGTTGATCAAAATAAAAACGGAACCAGTTTTTATTTTGATATTTTTAGTCTTTACCAGTAGCAGAATAGCTTTCTGTAAAGACTTTGCTGAGATTATCTGCTAAGCGATCAATTGTAAAGGATAAATAGGTCGGATCATTAATTTTTCGTCTTAGAGATTCAGTTCTTTCCGGGGTTAAGGAACCTGAATTGGTCTTAACAATAAGACGCCGGAAATTACGTTTTCGGTCGAAAGATAGTTCGGACACGGTTAACCTCATTAAAAAAAATTTGGTCTGTGCCCAATCTCCACAACATCTCCTCTTTTATTATAATTTACAAAAATCACATCAAAACGAATTTCTGTAAAATTAATATTTTCTTTTTCTAAAAAAATTTCTGCTGTCTTTCTAATATTTTTCACCTTTTTGGGATTTATCGAAATATCAAAATCACTTTTTGGGGTACGCATTTTAACTTCTATGAATACTAAAGTGGTATTATTGATAAAAATTAAATCAATTTCTCCGAATTTTGTAAAATAATTTTGTGTAATAAATTGCCAGTTTTGTTCCAATAAAAACTGTTTAGCTTCGATTTCTGCTTTTTGGCCTAATTGTTTTTTAGATAAATAGGTTTCCATAAAATTTCTTCTGTATCATATAATAAATTTTCGGAGTCTTTAGTAAATGCTTTACTTTTTAGTACTAGAAATTTGTATTAAATTATTGATTTTTCCTTATTTTATGTTATACTTATATATATTTTCTAAAGGAGAAGAGGATTTTATGCACTTGTTTTTGAAAGTTAATATGATGATTTTATTTATTTCTATTAATATTTTTGGGCAGGAGGATAGTAAATTATATCCTTTTCCTCAAAATGGGAAATGGGGATATATAAATTCTGCAGGAAAAATCATTGTTCCTCCGAAGTATGAATCTGCTACAGATTTTTCTGAAGGGCTTGCAAAAATTAGTACTTATGATGATAAACGTGAACTATTATATGGATTTATTAATATACAGGGACGAGAAATTATTCCTCCTAAATTTTTATCTGTTTCTGATTTTAATGGTGGTGTTGCACAGGTCAATATCCGTGGGAAATTTGCTTATCTTTTGCCTTCAGGGACTATTGCTAGTAGTGCAGTATATGATGCTATTTTTCCTATAGTTGAGTCTGTATCAAGATTTAAGAGAGATGATTTATTTGGATATGCTTCTTCTCAAGGAAAAGAAATAATTCCTGCTGCTTTTTTAGATGCTTATGATTTTCAAAATGGCCTAGCATTAGTAAAGACATTGGTTGGTCGAAATGCTTTATATGGATACATTGATAAAAAAGGTATTTTTACAATAGATCCACAATATAAAAATGCTCGCTCCTTTTCAGAAAACATTGCAGCAGTATCAGATGGAAGATCATGGTTTGTGATTGATAAATCAGGAACAGTGATTACAACGAAATCTTATGATTATATCGGAGATTTTAAAAATGGATTAGCTAGAGTAAAGCGTGGAAATTCATGGGGTTATATCAATAAAAATGGTGAATTAGTAATTCCTACCATTTATAAAAATGCTGATGATTTCTATCATGGTCTTGCTATTGTTTCTCAAAATAATTTATTTGGCTATATTAATACACAAGGCGAGCTAATTGCACCGTTTATTTTTACTCGTGCCGCTCGTTTTGATGGTACTTTTGCACGTGTTTCTCAAAATAATCAACATGGATTTATGAATGCAGAGGGTAAATATAATTTGACTGATAAAATATCATCCATAGGATCCTTTTTTTATAACAGAGCTAGAATGAAAGTGGATAAATATATAGGTTATTTTGATAATTTGGCAAAAGTAGTCATCAAGCCCTCTTTTTTACAAGCTTCTGATTTTAAAGGTGAATTGGCAATAACATTATCAGCAATTCCTGGTGGATTTAGGACTGCTTATATCAATAAGCAAGGAATTCCTGTGAAATCATGGAATATAGTTTCTAAGCCAGTCCCGCAAGATCGGGATATTTTATATGTTATTGCTTATCCTAGTATTCCATTTTATAAAGAGAGTGATCCAGCTTCTCGTGTTATTATAAGAATGGATTATGGGGCAGAATTAGAAAAAACTTTTCAAAGAACTGCAGTACCTGTTATTGGACATGGACTATCTGGATTGTTGTATACTGCGAAATTTTATTCTAGACCAGGTTTTGTATTTTCAGAAGCGGTTTCTTTCTACCCTCCTCCTAAACCTGGAATGGGAATTTATCCCTATTTTCGAGATCATTTTGGGATTATTTCGGAAACTGGCTCTCCCTATACTTTCACAACAAGCATAAATGCTGCATTTTTTAATGGGGTAGTGATGACTCGTATAATTAATAAAAATATGATTCAAGATACTTATGTTATTCCATTTATGAAATTAAATGAAGCATTTTTTTTATTTTCATCTGCATTAGGTTATCCAGTATCAGAATATCCTAATAAAAATGGAACATTGCCTAATTATTTAGGGAATCATTATGAAGCTCGGTTTTATGGGAAAAATGACAATGAGAATAAGCCAACAATGTTTTCTATCAATATAGGATCCGAAAAAATTATAGTTAGTAATCAAAACAATGGTCTTATAATGATTCATGATTATCCTAAACCCTCTTCTATTAAAGTTGTTGTGCCAGAAATTGTTGATCCTATCTTCAAATCAGATACCAAAATAGACAATAAAGCAGTATTAGAAACAAATGAAGTATTATCTAATGTTAGTAGTTCTGAATATACTGATCATCAAAGTATTATTGTCGAAGAAAAAGATGAGATAGTATTATCTAGCACCACCATAGAATCTAATAATTAGATAACGGAAAATAGCTCCTTAATAGGAGCTATTAATTGTTTTGTATTATTTTTCTAGAATTTCTTTTTTTTGCAGAATTATTTGTTAATTCTATTAGTGGATGATGTTTTATTTGAAAATTTAGCTGATCTTTATCCAGATTAACCCTAATTGTCAAGATTTCTATTTCTGGATTGTGAGGTTTTCCATTTTGTAAAATCAGTTCCGATGCTGGAATTTCAATATATTTTGTAATACTTCTACGTAGTGAACGAGCTCCATATTTTTTATCAAATCCTTGTTTCGTGAGGTAATGAATCACATCTTTTGTTATATCAAATTTAATGCCTTGAGGTTTAATTTGTTCGTTTAATTCATAAATCATACGTTCACAAATTGAAATTAACATATCTTCATCGAGAGGATTAAAAATAATAGTTTCATCAATGCGGTTTAAAAATTCAGGACGAAAATAATTTTTTAGATCAGATAATACCATTTCTTTTCGTTTTTCATATTCTGTTTGGAATTCAGAAAAGCCCAAGGAGGATTTCTGAGTTAAACGCTGTGTGCCTAAATTAGAAGTAAAGATAATCAATGTATTTTTGAAACTAATTTTTTCACCTAGTGAATCTGTAATGTGTCCTTCATCTAGTATTTGAAGAAACATATTGAATATATCGGGATTGGCTTTTTCTATTTCATCAAAAAGTACAACAGAATAGGGGTGACGTTTAATTTTTTCGGTAAGTTCGCCTCCATTTTCATAGCCTACATATCCTGGAGGTGCTCCTAATAATCTTGATGAGTTATGCTTTTCCATAAATTCACTCATATCAATGCGTACTAGAGCATCTTCTGTGCCAAATAAAAATTTAGTAATTGCTTTTGCTAATTCAGTTTTTCCTACCCCAGTCGGTCCTAAAAATATAAAACTACCTAATGGTTTATTAAAATCTCTAATTCCAACAATATTTTTCTTAACAGCTTGACTAATAGCTTTAATAGCATGCGGCTGTCCTTTTACACTTTCAGTCAGTATGTTTTCTAACTCCAGAAAACGCGTATATTCGCCATCAACGTGTAATTGCTGTATGGGAATATCTGTCATTTTAGAAATTACTTTATAGATTTCATTGCTATCGATAATAATTTCTTCTTTTTTAGTGTCTGATAGCCACTGCTCACGTAAGGATGCTAATTCTTCACGTTTTTCTCTTAGAGTATCTCTTAGTTCTGCTGCATTTTCATATTGCTGTTTTTTTACTAAATCGTTTTTTAAATTTTCCAAGCGAGATAATTCCAATTCTAATTCTGCTAGTTGATCTGGCTTATCGGATAAAATACTTGATGCTTGAGCACCTGCTTCATCCATAATATCAATAGCCTTATCTGGAAAATACCGATCCATCATGTAACGTGAAGCTAACTGTACGATGGTTTTAAGAGCTTGTGGTGTAAAATTGACATTATGGAATTCTTCATATTTATTTTTTAGGCGTGTTAGAATAGTAATTGTTTCTTCTAAGGAAGGTTCATCAATACGAACAACTTGAAATCTTCTTACTAAGGCTTTATCTTTTTCAATACGCTTTTTATATTCGTCAAATGTTGTTGCTCCTATTGTTCGAATTAATCCACGTGCCAAGGCTGGTTTAAGCATATTGGAAGCGTCTAGAGCACCTTCTGCATTACCTGCTCCTAAAATAGTATGGATTTCATCAATAAAAAGAATTACATCTTTATCTTTTTCAGCTTCTTGCATAAGATTTTTTAAACGTTCCTCAAATTCGCCTCGGTATTTTGTTCCCGCAACTAAAGCTCCCATGTCTAAAAGTAGAATTTTCTTTCCAATGAGCATTTCTGGAACGGAATTCGATACAATTAGTTGAGAAATTCCTTCAATAATCGATGTTTTTCCAACTCCTGGTTCTCCGATAAGAATTGGATTATTTTTTGTGCGGCGGCATAGAATTTGCATTACGCGGTTAATTTCTTTTTTACGGCCTACAACAGGATCTAATTTACCTTCTGCTGCTTCATTAGTTACATTTCGACAAAACTTGTCCAAAAAAGGGGTTTTGATTTGTTTTTTCTTTTTGTTCCAAGTGCGCAATTCTCCATAACCAACAATGCTAATAACGGCATTTCTTAACTGATGGATATCAATTCCATGATTTTCAATGATAAAAGGTACAATAGCATTTGAATTATTTTCATTGTAAATCCCTAAAAGGAGGTGTTCTGTACCAATATAATTATGTCCAATTAATTTAGCTTCTTGTCGTGCAATTTCAATTACTTGATGGACTCTTTTTGAAATAGGAATACCACCTAATGTTAGAGTATCACTACCTTGGCCTCTTAAAGCAAATTCTACAGCCATTTGCAGTTCTTCGATATTGAGACCCAGATTTTGCAAGGTACGTACCGCTGAACCTTCTGATTCCCTCAGGATGCCTAAAAATATATGTTCCGGAGTAAGTTCTTCACCAAATAAACGTCGTGCTTCTTGTTGAGCTAGGATAGATACAACACGTTGAGCCCTATGAGTAAAGCCTGTAAAATCATACATAAATTCTTCCTTCTTATTTTATTATTTTTATTTATTAGGGAACAAGTTTATTCTATTAGTCGGATATTTTTTTAAATTCTTTTGCTTTTTTCTAATTTAAGGAAGTGTGAGAAAGTATTATAACTAATAAGTTAGTATCGCAAATAATAGCATAAAAATAAAACTGATAAGTTATAACTCTGTGAATATGGATATAAAATTGTAACTTTTTATAAGAGTTTATAATTTAGTATAGAATATTATATTTAAATAATCAACTAATTATCTGGTTTAAAAAAAATCACATCTTCAAAGGGAATAAGTTTTCCAAATTGAGATAAATTGAAAGGTATAGTTAAATTTTGGGGAATAATATAAGTAGTATTGTCCATAAAACTTTGTGATAAAAATTGCATAGTTTCTTTTTCTAGAGATTCTAAATAATAACTAGGATATCTTAAAACAGGGGATAAATTGATTGTTTTTTTGTAGTGTAATGCATAGGACGCAATTTGTTCAAATTGTGGGATATCATCTAGTGATTCTGTACCAATCCATATAATATGAGATGTTTCATTTAAAAACTGTTCAATTTCTTGAGAAAGAGGCACATAAACAGAGTATTCGTAATTAAATGATAGTTTGACAGTAAAAAATTGTATACTAAGTAAACAAAATAAATAAATAATACATAAAAATTTTTTTCTTAGATATAAAAATTCTGCTGTATGAGCAATCATGATAGGTATCATCCATAGTAATGGAAATATAAATCGAGGACCAGATGTAAGTAGTAATAATATTCTATTTTCTATCCACGCATTGTTATATATCTTGAAAGTTTTATTATAGGAACTTACACCACCAGCAATAGAGCATAAAAAAAATATAAAAACTGAAAAAAAAATGGGGGTATACTTTTTTATATGATTAATCTGGGGATAAATAGAAAATGTAATCAAAAATACTAACAAACCAATTATAATTCCTAATCCGGGATAAATGTACGAAATATTATATTGTTGTGTTATATTAATAATATTGGGCATGATAAATAAACTTGGTTGTATAGGTGCAATAGGCAATTTAGGAACGGAAAAACTAGGAAGGTAAAACATCCCAATGATGCTTAATGATCCGATACAAATCCCTAATGAATAAGCAAAAAAATTAGCAGCTTGCATTACAGAAATTTGATGTTCGTAAAGATAAAGACGTACGGTATCTGCTATCATGATAAAAAAGTTAATAAAAATAAAATAGGGATGAATAAAAGCTGAAATAACGATAATTCCATACCATTCAATGGATAAGTAACTGCGTTTTTGAAAAAATAATGATAATCCCCAAAGAATTGTCCATTGTCCTGCAAGCCATGGATGAAAAAAAGTATGATACCAAAAAAATGGCATAGAAATAAATAAAAGTGTAGTTAGTGTTGTGGATAAAAGGTCAGAACAAATTTCACGACAAATGCGGTACGCAAAAAAAGTAGTAAGTAATACTGATAGAATAATCCATATGCCAAAATATTGCATATCATTCATCTCGAAGATTTTAAAAATAAGGGCTCCTAATGGTATGGTATCAGTTAATGATAGTGGAATTCCATAAGGAGGAGCAATTAACCTAGTGAGAGACAAAGGAAAATAAAAATAGTCTTGCCTAAAAATTAGGCTTATTAAATGCAATATTCGAATATTCTGAGGAAGTTGTCCTGTATTATTGGGTGATAGGTAACCAGCATAACATAGTAAAGTAAACCATAAAGCAGTACATATTGGTATAGCTAGTGATAGAAAAGAACTGATTTTTTGTAGTGAAGAGTGAGAAGAATTAACCATAATTCTATCCTAGTCCCATAACTTTTTTAACTTTGTCTATCTTAGAGTGGGCGATAATTCTAGCTTTTTCGGCTCCTAATTTCATTAAATGAAAAACTTCATCAGGAGAAGAGTTTAATTCCAACATTTTTTTTCGTGCTGATTCGAAGCAATGCATAATAATTTCGAATAACTCTGTTTTTGCATGCCCATACCCATATCCACCATTTAAATAATTCTGCCTCATTTTTTCTATTTGCTCTGAAGAGGCAAACATTTTGTATAAAAGAAAAATGGAGCAATTATTAGGATCTTTGGGATTTTCTAGAGGAGTAGAATCTGTAGTAATATTCATAATACTTTTTTTTATTTCTTTTTCTGAAGCAAAAATTGGAATAGTATTATTTTTTGATTTACTCATTTTTTGTCCATCGGTACCTGGTACAATAGCAACAGCATTTTGTATTAAAGGTTCAGGTATAGTAAAAATATCACCATATTCCCGATTGAATTTTTCCGCAATATCTCGTGTGATTTCTACATGTTGCTTTTGATCGGCACCAACCGGTACTAAATCAGCATCATAAATCAGAATATCTGCAGCTTGCAGCAAAGGGTAATTAAATAATCCCATATTAACGTTTTTTTGTTTAGTGATAGCATCTTTGTATGCATGGGCGCGTTCTAAAAGTCCCATGGGGGTCACTCCTGATAGAAGCCAGCAAAGTTCTGTATGTTCAGGAACATCACTCTGAACAAAAATAATACTTTTTTCTGGATCTAATCCTAATGCTATAAATGCTTTAAAAATATTAATAGTTCGTTCTTTTAATAATTTAGGATCCGGAATTTCATTTAAAGCATGATAATCGGCAATAAAATATAAATTTTCAATATTTTTATTGTTTTGTAATGCTAAGAATTCTTGAAAAGCGCCAAAATAATTACCTAAATGAATATCACCGGTAGGCTTGATACCTGATAATGCACGTTTTTTATTCATGATTACCTCATAGATATATTTTTCAAGGCTAGTTGACCACAAGCTGCATTAATATCTTGACCTTTTGGAGTTCTTAGCACAAAAGGAATAGAATGATGTTTCAATTTTTTGGTAAATTCTTGAATTCCCCTAAAACTAGGGGCGTCATAAGGAAGATTGTCAACTGGGTTTAACGGAATAACATTTAGATTATATTTTATATTTGTTAACTCATGTTTAAGTGCAAGGACATCCTTTTCAGAATCATTAAATCCTTCGATTAAGATATATTCAATAGTAATACGCCGACCTGTTTCTTTTTGATATAATCTTATAATATCAAGTACTTGTCTTGTATTTTCTTTACGAGCAATCGGCATAATATTTTTTCGTTTTTCGTGATTTGCAGCGTGTAGAGATAATGCTAATCTAATTTGACCAGGAGCTTGAATAAATTTTTCTATACCGTTGATAATTCCTGCAGTTGATATAGTGATTCTTCTTGTACCAATATCAAAACCAGCTTGATTATTAAGAATTTCAATAGACTTGAGAACTTCCTCGTAATTCAGCATTGGTTCTCCCATGCCCATAAATACAATATTATCAAGGGCTCGCGAGTAAGGATCAAGTTTATAACGTTTTTTTATTTCAGCATCTACTAATAGAACTTGTGAAATTATTTCTTCTCTTGAGAGGTGTCGTGAAAATCCTAATTGACCTGTTGCACAAAAAGAACAACGAAGTGCACATCCAACTTGGGAAGAAACGCAAATAGTATAACGAGAATCACCTTCATTATGAATCATGACACTTTCGATTCGAGCTCCATCTTGAGCTTTGAAAAGAAATTTTAAAGTGCCATCTTGAGATTCATTAATAACAATTGTTTGAAGTACAAGAATATTGAATTGTTCTTTGAGATTTTGACGTTCTGATTTAGAAAGATCTGTCATTTGTTCAAAATCAAAAATGCTTTTCTTGTAAATCCATTTGAAAATACTTCCAGCTTTATGACGAGGGTAGGATAAAGCAATTAATATATCTTGAAGCTCTTTTAAATTATGTCGTAAAACAGATGACTGCATAATAATACCTATATATAAAATATAAATAGTATACTATACTGTTGCCTTTTTGTAAAGAATTTTTAAATGATACTATAAATTAATTCCCATTTCCTGAAGAGCTTTTTTGGCTTCTCTGCGTACAATAGCTTCGGGATCTTTCATTGCTTTATATTTTAGTATTTCTTGTGCATTTGTTGCTTTCATTTTTCCTAAACTTTTAATAGCTTCAGTTCTTAAAGCTGTGTCATCACTTTTGGTGAGTTGTTCCATAATGGTAATGGTTTCATCGTTAGCAATATATCCTAATCCGGAAACAGCATTCAAGCGAACCGATTGAGCTTCTTTTTCATTCACGGCAATAGGACTAAGAATAGCAACAGCATTTGTGCTTTCTGTACGTCCTATACCTAAGGCGGCATAACGTCTGATGAATTGAGATTCAAAACTATCTGTAAGAATGCTTTCAAGTAATGGGATTTGTGCTGCATCTTGATACATACCAACAGCTACAACAGCCGAACCTCTTAGATCTTGATGAAGATCTTTATTTGTTGCTATTTCAATGATAATTGGCAATGCTTCTTGAAATTTTATTTCTCCTAGAGCTCTTACAGCTGAAGCATTGAAGCGTATTGCTTCAGTGTTAGAGAGTTGGATACTTAAATTAGAAAAAATTTCAGGTCCTGCTGATCCAATTTTTAATTTTTCTATCGCAAAAGCTGCGCGTTGAAGTACAATTAAATCTTTTTCCTTACTGAAAACTTTTTTCCAAAATTCAGAATTATCGTTAGTTAAATCGATGAATGTATAGATTATTTCTTCCTTTACGGTCCGATTATCGTCTTTGAGAAATTGTTCTTGTAATATTTCTATACTATTTGTCGCTTTAGAGGAACGGATCTGTTTAACGGTGTTTAATCTTTGAGTAGAAATTCCAAAGTTTAATGTTTCTTTCCATTGGTCTAGCTGAGTTTGTTTACTATTATTTGTTGCGGTAGTATTGTCAGCATTAGTTTGTGTAAAAATTGTTATTGGAAATAGCAAAAAAATAAAAATAATTTGTATCATCTTATTCACCTCAATAGAAATCTTAATAGAAATATCGGAATATTTTTCATTAAGGTGATGATATTATAAATAAATTTGTCAATTGGCATAAGAATTGCTATATTTTTGATGAAAGGAAAATTTTTGAGGAGGCATTTGTGCCCGAACAAGAAAATATTATTGAAGAAAATAACGGATCATCAGCACAACCAGAAGAACAAACATCAGAAAGTATTTCAGAACAAGAAGATACAGATCTTTTAAGTATTTTAGAGAAGGAAAAACAAGAGCTTAAAGAAGCATATTTGCGTCTTTCTGCAGAAACTGATAATTATAGAAAACGTATACAAAAAGAAAAAGAAGAATTCCAAAAGTATGCTGTCCGCGGTTTGATAGAAAATTTACTTCCTGTAGTTGATAATTTAGAACGAAGCTTGAAAGCTGCTGATTCATCTGATAATCTTGAATCCTTAAAGCAAGGCATTTCTATAGTGTTAGCTCAGTTTGAAGATATACTTAAGAATACTGGACTAGAAAAAATAGAAATTCAAGTGGGAGATGAATTTGATCCTCAAGTAAGCGAGGCACTAATGATCGAAGAAACGGATGATGGACAACATCCAATGACTGTAACTGAAGTTTTCGAAACAGGAAGAAAATTAGGTGGCGTTGTCCTGAGAAGCGCTAAAGTAAAAGTTGCTAAGAAAAAACAACAATAATAAAAATTTATCAAGGAGATGAAATCATGTCTGGAAAAATTATAGGGATCGATTTGGGAACAACAAATTCTGTTGTTTCTGTGATAGAGAACGGTAAACCTGTAGTGATTGCAAACCAAGAAGGTGCTCGTACAATGCCTTCTATTGTGGCTTTTACCGAGAAAGGAGATATTTTAGTTGGTGCTCCTGCGAAAAATCAAATGGTTACAAATCCTGAAAATACTATTTATTCTGCAAAACGATTTATTGGTCATCGTTTTGAAGAAGTAAGTAACGAACATATGCCTTATGTAATCAAAAAGGGACCTCATGATAATGTGGTATTTCAAACACGTATTGGTGATCAGACTCCTGAACAAATCAGTGCTTTCATTTTGACTAAATTGAAAGAGGCTGCAGAATCTTATCTTGGTGGCAAAATCCATAAGGCTGTGATTACAGTGCCGGCATATTTTAATGATTCACAACGCCAATCCACCAAGGATGCTGGGACAATCGCTGGTTTAGAAGTAGAACGTATTATTAACGAACCTACTGCAGCAGCTTTGGCTTACGGTCTTGACAAAAATAAGGAAGGAATTGTTGCTGTATATGATTTTGGTGGTGGAACGTTTGATATCTCTATCTTAGAGATCGGTGATGGCGTTTTTGAAGTAAAAGCAACCAATGGTGATACGCATTTGGGAGGCGATGATCTTGATAATGCTATAATTAAACATATTATTACTACATATCAAAAAGAGTCGGGAATTGATTTATCCAAAGATCCTATGGCAATGCAGCGGTTGAAGGAAGCTGCAGAAAAAGCAAAAATAGAACTTTCCAGCAAAGCTGATACACAAATAAATTTACCATTTATTACAGCTGATGCATCTGGTCCCAAACACCTTCAAATGAATATGACTCGCGGCGAACTAGAGAATATTGTTCGTCCTATTGTAGAACGTTCTATTTCTCCTTGTGAGCAGGTTTTAAAAGATGCTGGTATTTCCAAATCAGATATTAATGAGATCATTTTGGTTGGCGGACAAACAAGAATGCCTTTGATCGTTGATTTAGTTAAGAATTTCTTTGGAAAAGAACCATCTAAAGGTGTCAATCCTGATGAAGTTGTTTCTTTGGGGGCAGCTATTCAAGCTGGTGTTTTAAATAAAGAAGTAAATGATATTTTATTGCTTGATGTTACACCTCTTTCTTTAGGTATTGTGACATTAGGAGATGTAAATACTGTTTTAATTCCGAGAAATACGACTATTCCGGCATCTAAGTCTCAAATTTTTTCTACTGCTGCAGATAATCAAACTGCAGTTACAATTCAAGTGTTGCAAGGCGAACGCCCTATGGCTAAAGATAATCGTACCTTAGGCAACTTTAATTTGGAAGGTATACAACCTGCTCCTCGAGGAATTCCTCAAATTGAAGTAACATTTGATATCGATGCTAACGGAATTCTGCATGTTTCTGCTAAAGACAGTGGATCTGGCAAGGAACAGAAAATCAGAATTGAATCTACGGGCACGTTATCGGCAGATGAAATTGAACGCATGCAAAAAGAAGCAGAAGTCAATGCAGAAGATGATAAAAAAGTGCGAGAGAATATTGAATTAAAAAATCAGGCTAATTCTGTTTCTTATGGAATTGAAAAACTTCTCAGAGAAGAAGGAGATAAAATTTCAGATACAGATAAAAAAGAGTTGGAAGAAAAGAATGCAGATTTGAAAAAAGCAATCGAAGGCGATGATATGAATACTATTGAAGCGGCTATGAAAGCGTTAGAACCGGTTTCAGCTAGAGTATATCAGCAAATGGCGGCAGCAGCTCAACAAAATTCTTCCCATAAATCAGATGAACGAGAAGATGATGTTATCGATGCAGAGGTAATTGATAAAGATAAGGAATAATGATTTATTTTTTCTAACACCAAGGAGTAAAATAACTACTCCTTGATTTTTAAACTTGACCATCGAAATATTGTTGTGCATGATACATATAAAATAATAAAATAAAAAGGTGTGTATGGCAGATTATTATGAATTATTAGGGATTAGCCGTGGTGCCAGTCAGGAAGAAATAAAAAAAGCATTCCGTAAACAAGCAATGAAGTATCATCCTGATAGAAATCCGGGTAATAAAGATGCGGAAGAAAGGTTTAAAGAAATCGGAAAAGCTTATGAAGTATTGTCCGATCCGGAAAAGAAAAAAATGTATGATCAATTCGGAGAAGCTGCATTTCAAACAGGAGGAGCCGGTCCTGGTGGATTTGAAGATATTTTTCGTGGTTTTACAGGCAGTGGTGGTTTTGGTGGCGGATTTGAAGATATTTTTGAAAGTTTTTTTGGAGGACGGGCTTCTCATCAAACTCCAGAAGTTCGAGGTGCAGATCTGGAAGCTTCTGTATCCCTAGAATTGAAAGATATATTACGTAAACAAACGGTCGATTTAAAAATTAAAAGAATGGAAATATGTTCTACATGTGATGGTACTGGCTCGAAATCTAAGAGCCAGCCAGAAATATGTGCTGCATGTCATGGGTCAGGACGTATTCAAGTAAGCCAAGGTTTTTTTGCGATTACGCAGCCATGTCCAACATGTCATGGTTTAGGTAAGACAGTAAAAGATCCTTGTCCTGTGTGTCATGGTGAGGGTATTCAACAAAAAAATAGTAAAGTATCAGTAGTTATCCCTGCAGGTGTAGAAGATGGTATGAGATTGCGTGTTAGTGGGGAAGGAAGTGCTGCTCCTTTAAATGGTCCACGTGGAGATTTATATATACATTTGAATGTTCGTAACAATACGCAATTTGTGCGTGAAGGTTCTAATTTGTATGCAAAATTACCTTTAAGTTTCGCTAAAGCTGTGTTGGGAGGAGAAGTAGAAGTCCATACATTAGAATCAAAGAAAAAAGTAAAACTTCCAGAAGGTGTTCAACCAGGTCAAAAAATAAAGCTAGAAGGAGAAGGGTTACCTGATTTACGTGCTCATAAACGAGGAAATTTATTTTATGAAGCAACTATTGAAGTTCCCAAAAATATTAATAATAAAGCTAAAACTATATTAAAAGAGTTTGGAAAAGCAATAGGAGAAAAGTTGTAATATTTGTAATATATTAATGGATAAATCTCCTATTATAAATATTTAGTAATAATGCTGCAGCAATAATAAAAGTAATATATGAAGAACCTCCATAACTGATAAAAGGTAATGGTAATCCCGTAACAGGTGCAATTCCTAAATTCATACCAATATTGATAATAGTATGGATAGCAAACATTGTAAAAATACCGGTAGCGATAAAAGATCCTTCTATATCTTTGGCAGAAAAAATAATTTTAATCATCATGCTAAAATAAATAATATAAAGAAATACCACTAAAAAGCTTCCTATAAAGCCTGTTTCTTCTGCGATAATAGCATAGATAAAATCTGTATGTTTTTCCGGCAGGAAACGTCTTAAATTTTGTGTTCCATTAAAAAATCCTTGTCCGGAAAAACCTCCAGATCCAATAGCTATTTGTGCTTGAATAATATTATATCCAGCTCCTAAACGATCAAATTCAGGATTGATAAAGACCAATAATCTGCTCCATTGGTAAGGTTTGAGAATTTTTGTAGCAATTCCTGACATAAGAAAACTAATTCCTATAATAAATGATCCAGTAGTAAATTTATTGATCCAAGTAATAGGTTGAAATAATTCTATAACAAAAGTAATAATAGTATAAACCAATAAAATAGTAGCTATAGCAAAAAAAGTATTAGGTAATAATAAAATATCAAGGATAGCAATAGGAGAATTGTTAGAATTAGCTAAGTAATAGAATTGATAATAGGCATAACATAATGTAAGAATTACCATTAATAAACCTGTAATTAATCCTTGAAGAATAATTGAAATATTTTTAGTGCTTACCATTGTCATTGTTATAAAAATAGATATGAAAACAATACTAGTACCTAAATCAGGTTGTAATAATACCAAACTTAGAGGAATGATTAAAATCCCTAAGGCAAAAATTAAAGTGCGGAAGTTAGATTCGGTATTCGATTTACTACTTAAAAATTTAGCATAGAAAAGAATATAACAAATTTTCATGACTTCTGATGCTTGGATCCCTAATCCAGCCATACCCAACCAGCTTTTTGCTCCTTTTATTTCTTTGCCGACTAACAACGTGAAAACCAATAGAATAATGCCTAAAATATAATAGATAAACGATGTTTCTACAATATAATAATAGTCAATAGATACAATGAAGAGTGCAAAGATAATTCCTAAACCTACCCACAAAAGCTGTTTTAGATATAAATTAGTATTATTTCCGTGCTCCAATTGCCCTGTACTAAAAATAAACAAAATACCAATAAAAGAAAGGATCAAAGGTATAATAACATATAAGATACTACCTTTTTTTAAAATATTTTTCAAGATATTCTCCTGTTGATCTTGCTTTTTAATTCAGGGTAAAGAGTTCCAAAATAGTAGTTAAATAGATTTGCAGCAATAGAAACCGCGGCTCCTGTTCGATCTTGCTCTAACAGTACTGTAATTGCAATAGCATTAGATACATTTTCTTGACCATAGGGTCCATAAGCTGTGAAAAGACCATTATTTTTTATATTACCTGTTTGAGCTGTTCCAGTTTTTCCAGCAATAGGAACTTGCAGATAAGGAGTATTGATCCAACCTGCTGTCCCACCGCTTTTAGTGACTCGAGCCATTCCTTCTTGAAGGATATTAATTGTTTCTGGGGGAATATTTACCGTTTTTCGTGCTTCTGGAGTTTGCGACCAAATAACACTGCGATCACGTAAATTTAGCTGTTCTTTAAGGATATAAGGACGAAAAATAGTGCCTCCATTGGCAATGATAGCAGTCATTTGATTGAGTGCTAAAGGTGTTACGAGAACATCTCCTTGACCAATTACGATATTTGCTGAATCGCCTTGTGACCAGTTTCTTTTATGTATTTTTTTGAACCAAGCATCATTTGGTAGAAAGCCATTTTTTTCATCAGGCAGATCAATATAAGTTTTTTCTGTAATGCCAAATTCTTTGGCCATCTCTAAGATTGGTTTATGTCCGACAATTTGCGAAAAATAATAAAAATAACTATTGCATGAATAAGCAATAGCACTACGCATATCTACAGCTCCATGTACGCCAGTGCAACGAAATACACGGTTTCCTATTTGGTAAGATCCAGTGCATACATGCTTTCTATAAGGATCAATTCCTGCTTTGATAAATGCCGCTGCTGATATCAATTTGAAAGTAGAAGCTGGTGAATAAGTTCCTTGTATTGCTCTGTTTAAAAATGGATATTGTGTATCAATCGATAGTTCTTGAAAACGCTTTTTACCTTCTATGGAATCAGGAGCAAAAATACTAGGATCTACGGAAGGAGTACTTAATAGTACCAAGATTTCTCCAGTAGTAACACGACTAATGACTACAACACCAACTTTTTCTTGCAGTAATTCCTGAGCTTTAGCTTGTAATTTGGCATCGATGGTTAAAACTAGATGATCTCCTTGTATAGGTTCTTTGAAAACATCTTGTTGTAAAACATTGCCTCGAACATCTACGGATCTCAATAAAGTCCCCGAATTGCCACGAATATTTTTGTCATATTGTTTTTCAATACCTCTTTTGCCTATGATGCTACCTAAATAATATTCGTCTACAGCATTTAACGAGCTGTACTCGTTTTTATTAATAATTCCAGTATATCCAATCACATGAAAACTTGACATATTGAATGGGTAGACTCTTTTAGGACGATTTTCCCAGAAGATTCCGGGAAATTCGTCAATTTTTTCGGCAAAACGTGAAATAATATCCGGTGAAATTTGTGTTTTTATCACAATAGGAGTGTAAGGATCAATAAATTCATCATGAATTGTAGCAGTAATTTTTTCAACAGGTTCGTTTAATATTTGGCTCATTTTAGTGAATAATACAGTGCGTTCGATCGGATCTTTTGGTAAATTAGCTTCAATCACTGTTAGTGCTAATGATCGCTCATTGTATGCCAATTTTAATTCTTTGGTTCTGTCATAAAGAATACTGCGGTAAGAAGGTATACGTAAACTGCGGGTTTGATTTTTTTCTGCTCTATCTTTAAAAATAGAACCTTTGAACAATTGAAGATATATCAATCTTACTGTGAATATAGACAGTAATGTATAGATAATAACTGCAAACATGGTTAATCGCGTTTTCAAAATTTGAGAAATATCTTGCATATTTTGTTTCCTCATTTTAAGCTATGTTGTTATTTTAATTAACTTTTTAAAATTTTGTTGTAATAACTGAGCTCTGTATTCAGCTATTTCTTCAATATTGGAAGAGAGTGAATTAAAAATACTGCTATTTGAATGAAGGCGAAATATTAATGCTCTCCATTCGTCACGGTTGGATATTTTGGTAGAAACCCCGCATAACATTTCTGCCAAAGCAATAACTTCTATAACTTCTGTTTGATTGATATTTTTTTGATTGATCATATGGAGTAAATGTTCAATCAGGAATTCATGATCTCCATTTTTAGAAAGTAATTCTTCTTTTACTTCCTGCTCTTTATAATGTATTTTATTCAAAAATTCTTGCATTTTATCGATTAATTCTAGCTCACTGATACCAAAGCTACTTATATTTTTAAAAAAATAAAGTTGGGAATTTTTTAGTCCATGGAAAGGTTGAAGTTGATAACCGCTTTCCTGGCATAAAGTTGCTAGTGATGATGTAAGATTAGCCATTTCTAATGCCGCTAAATTTAGTAAATACGAAACAGATAATGCATTTCCTGCGTTATTAGCATAAGCAGTTGTATAACCGAATTCCGAATGATAGGAAAAATGAATTTCTTCTTCTATTGAATTAACTATTTCAGATATTCTTTTATAGATGGGTTTTGCCTTGGAGCCAAAATCAATACCGAAAATTCTAATATGATCTTTCTCATTAGGTAGAAAGATCCATTCAGCATTTTTGTCGAAGAAAAAAATGTCTCCAAATTCAGTAAATTCTTCTGTAATAATCAAATCCTTTTCCATATTAAGGATTTGTTTTTTATTATATTTTGATATATTTATGCTATTAATAGACGTATAAGAATCTGTTTTTGATAGGATATCAGAAAACTGATCTTCGATTTGTATTTTTTGTGCCTGTGGAAGATAAGCAGGAAAAGGTAACGCCTCTATATTCCTAGCAAGCCGCACACGTGTAGAAAATACTATATTATCTAATGCTGAGAATGCATGAGAACGTATTTTTGGAAGGATAATTTTTTCCATGTTCTATTTTATTTTTTGTATTTTTTTTATGCGATTTCTAATTTTTGCAGCTTCTTCATAATTTTCTTTTCTTAAAAGAGCTTGAAGTTTTAATTGTAATTTTTCTAATTCCAACATTTCAAAATGTTGCTTGCGATATCTTTGTGGAATATGTCCCTTATGTTTTGATCCATAACTATTTTTGATAAGACGTTCTTTAATGATATCATGAAACTCATCATAACATATAGAACAACCAACATTTCCAAAACGTTTAATTTCTTCTGCAGGATGTCCACATACACGGCATACTTTTGTAGTAGGTTCTTCATTTTCTGTTAATTTTCCAATATGTCCTACTATAGCGGATAGGATATTTTTCATTTCGTTTATTGCTTGTAACATATTGGGATAATTAGCATTCAATTCAGAAATATCTGTAGATGAAAATTTTTTTAATGCGCATTGAGGGCATAGTCCTTGATGAAATACTTCTTTACCATCAAAAACTCTAAAAAGGAGAACTGCTGGCTGTATTCCACAAATATCACAAGACTTTGAGAAAATATCTTCTGACATTACACTCTCCTTAATATTGATTTTATATCCTTTAAAATTATAGCATATTTGCAATTTATTGTCAAAATATATTTTTATTTTTAATAAAATGATATTGATAATTAGATTAGTATTTATTCAAAAAAGATTAACTTGATACGATTCTAAAGCTAAAATCTTTTAGTTTAAAGGATAGTTAAAAAACGAAACCATAGGTAAGATGCTATTTCTTTTACCTAAATGTCCATATCTAAAGTTTAATCTCATATGAATAGTCCTTTGCCAAAAATGCATTAAACTTTGTAATTTCTTATTTTTGCCCAATAAATTTATTTTCTTAATGATCAACAGAAATTTGTGCCGATTTTCCGTGATAAATATCATTGCTGCCTCTAACATTTTCGTATTTTTATTGTTTGAACCTTTTTACTCCTTATGTTTCTTGAGAATAACAACTTCCTTGGGTATTTCATAATAACGTGTAGAATATCTGTTTTATCAGCATACAAAACACTCAAATCTCTGCTACCGATTTCCTGTACAATTCCGGTTGTAGCTTTTTCTGTTTTGGAAATGTCGAAAAAACAGCATCTCCAATTTCGATATTGTTAGTATTATTGGTATTGTTTTCTGAATAGAGCATCTCAATAAAAAGCACAAAATATCTTATTAATGGGAAAAAATTTTTTTTTATTATTTAATCTCCTTAGGGTATAAATATAGAGTAGATTTTAATTGCTTTTGATTAATTCTTGAATGAGTTTAAAAAACGACAAAAAGACCATATTTTTTTTGTAATTGTTTTTATGATTTTTCTTCTTATAGAACCAGCAGGTAATAATTGATTGAGCATTCGGATGGAGCTTGTAAAATCTGTATTGACTCCATAGGTGAGCATCGATTTATATGCATTCAGTATTCCTACACAATCAAACATATGTTTTATAATAATAGTTTGTGATTTATCATCTAATTCTGATGTTTCCATTTGATTACGGTAAAAATTAAATAGTGCCATCTTTATAGGGATAAGCTGATCCGCTGGATGTCCATATTTTTCAAAAATTTCTTCCAAACAGCATAGTATATATTTAGTTTGTTCGATATATTGTAATATTTTATCCATTTTTTTCTTGCCTGTAGTAGCGCTGTCTTCACCTTTAATCCAATAGTAATAAGCTTTAATCTTAATACTACACCATGTTTTGGCAAAAATACAAATTGTTAAGAATAATAACAAATCTTCACTCATGGTTAAATATTTATTAATATTTAACTCATTAAGTGCGTGCAAAGCTAGTTCTGTTTTGATAAATTTTGGTATCATATTCCATAATTCTATTCGAAGTGAAGTGTAAGCGTTAAGAATTTCTTCATTTTTGAGAAATTGGTCCTCATGTTTATAATATTTTTTGTGATAGGGATAGAGAAAGACGCATTCAGTAACAATAATATCGATATTTTTCTTGATATAAGGTATAGCTGCATCAAAACTTTTATTATTAATCCAATCATCAGGATCTACGCAAAATATATATTGTCCGGATGCTGCTCTGATACCGGTTTCGCGTGTAGCATATGTACCTTTATTATACTGGTGTTTTAAAGCTCGGACTCTAGGATCCTGTTGACAATAAGTCTGTGCCAGATTCCAACTTTTATCGGTTGAATCGTCATCAATAATAATGATTTCTATCGGATGTCTGGTGTATGAAAGAATACTTTCTATGCATCTTGGTAGATCTTGTTCTTTATTATATAAAGGAATAATAACAGAAATAATCGGAGCCATAATCTAATCCTTGCATTTTTTCAGTATGTGATATGCTGCATGAATGATAGGATAGATTTTAAGTTTTTTCATGGTAATGATTAATTTTTCTTTTGTACTTTTCTCTTCTTTTAAATTCAATTCTTTGAGCAAAAAATGAAACTTATGTTCGAATTTTTTTAAATCACTTTTTTTGAAACAGGCTTTGTGCAAATAAAATCCTTGAAGCATTACTAAAAATGCATATTTATATTGCTGAAATAAATTTTCTTCTATCAAAAAATTATAAGTGTTCGATAAAATTTCAGGAAGGTCTTTCCACGAAACAAGATTATTACTGGTAATTGAATTGCTGCGTTTACGATAATAGTAATAAGGTGTATTGCTAGAAACAATAAGTGGTTGTACTTTTACTGCATATTTAAACCAAAATTCTTCATCTTCATGGTAGAGGTGGTTAGGAAACCATATATTATTTTTTGTGATATCATCTGTTTTGAAAATTTTATTCCAAGCGGTAGAAGTAAAAGAAAAAATATTCCTTTCTGTGCAGTATTCTACTTTGTCAGCTAGGTCGAAATAAGGATTATCTAATATTTCTCCTGTTTCATCGTCAAAATTCTCTGCAGAAAATACGCCGCAATCGGCATTATTGCTTTTTATTAGATCTATCATATTTTGATAGCAGTCAAGAGACAAGAAATCATCACTATCAACAAATGTGATATAGGGTGTTTTTGTTGCTTTAATACCAGTATTTCTAGCTCCTCCTAACCCGAGATTTACTTTATGTTTGATATAAGTGATTCTAGAATCTTTATAAGCATATTCTAGAATTATTTTTTCACTATTATCCAAAGTACAGTCATTCACAATAATGATTTTGATATCTTTTAAAGTCTGATTGACCAAACTATTTAAACATTCTCGAAGATATTTTTGTGTGTTATAAACCGGAACTACAATACTTAACATTGATTTTAACCGGCCAGGTCAGTAAGTAATATCATAACATACCCCTCTATTTTATCAAGTTTCCAAACTATTTTTTATTATATCATAGAAAAAATAATGTGTCAATGGTTAATATACTGTAGACAAACAATGAAAAATAATATATAATATAAAAAATAATTTGAGAATGGTATATGTTAAAACGTTATATCGCATATAGTATATTATTGTTATTTTTATCTGGATGCTCGGCAAAAAATGAAGTAAATAATCCTAATAAAGGTAATATAAAGACATATTATCCTATTACTGGTATTGAACCTGAAAGATCCGCATGGGTTCCAAATTCTGATTATGTTTTCTATTTTACGAGAGCAACACTTCCAGCACTTTATATAGCTCTTAATATGTTTTCTCATACTCAAGAATCATTTCTATATTCAGAACGCAAAGCTACTTATGATACTAATTATCTTCCTGCACATGTACAAATGTTGGCTTTAGGATCTTCGTATGAAGACGCTATTCAAATATTTAAAAATAAAGTTAAGGAGCTTCAAGCGAGTCATCCTGATGCGACTTATACGTTTTTTGTTGATGATATACGTGCGGATCTTATTGTTTCTTTATTTTTTGAAAATGGAGTAAGTGAAGATAATGTATTTTTAAGATTATTATCTGATGGGACACAAACATATGTGACTTTTAAAAATTCTTATGGAGCTGCTAATGGCGAAACAGTTTGGAACCGTGATGTAAAAGCTATTAGTAATATCTACCAACAATATAAAAAAATAGGGGGGAGCTCCTTTATCGATTCTTGGTGCTATAGTTTTCCGGTTGTTCCTTTTGTTTCACAAAATGCAGTTTTAGTTCTGCAGTGGCCTGAGTTATTGGGTACAAAAAGTTTGTCTCTTTTTAAAAATCTTTCCGTTCAGCATAATAAAAATATTTGGAAATTAAATCCTTATAAGTTATATACAGCTTTACCTGTGGCAGAACAGAATTCTTTAAAGAATATGCTTAAACTAACTCAAACCTATCAGCAACTAGGCGGGAAAACAATAGACCAGGCTTTTACTGATACCGGTCGAAGTAATGTTATTATTACTGGGAAAAATCCTTATGGAGATGAAACAGATCAATATGTAGCTTTGGTGAAAAAATATTATGGTCCCACATATGCTTATTTTTTCAAACCTCATCCAGCGTATAACCAAAGCCCTCCTGACGTTATTACATTGCCTGGTGTTCTTCCTATGGAAGCAATATTATGGTTTTATTCTGATAAAATATCTGTAATAGGTGGCTACGCTTCATCATTATACATGACGACTTCAACTAATTTAAAAAAGTTTTTTTTCTATAATGATGTTAATGAAATGTATGCTCCGTTACCAGAAATGTATGAAAGAGGACTATTAGGTGAAAATGTTATTTTTCTCAGTGATCTTCGATAAGATCATGTAAAAAAGATAGCATAAAAATTTGACAAAAAGGCAAAAGGGGGCTGCAGTGTGCAACCAAGGCGTATTGCTGTTATTATTCCGTGTTATAATGAGGAATTGACAATTGTAAAGGTGGTAAAAGATTGTAAATCTACTATTCCTAATGCTGTTATTTATGTTATTAATAATAATAGTACGGATAATTCAGCTGAGTTGGCTGAAAAGGCTGGAGCAACGGTTTATAATTGTACTTATCAAGGCAAAGGGAATGTAATTCGTTATGCTTTTACAAAAATTGATGCGGACATTTATATTATTGCTGATGGGGATGATCAATGTGATATGAAAGTTATTCCTGATGCACTGAAAAAATTTATTTCTGAAGATTTAGATATGTTAAATTTAATAAGAGTGGCGGATTCGCAAAGTTCGTATCGATATGGGCATGCTTGGGGAAATAAAATTCTTACTGGTTTGGCAAATTTTTTGTTTCAAAATAAATGTTCGGATATTCTTGGCGGATATCGTTTATTTTCAAAACGATATGCGAAAAGTTTTCCGGGACATTCAAAAGGATTTGAAATAGAAATTGAATTGAGTATTTTTGCTTATCAAATGAGGTTGCCCACAAGTGAAATTCAAATACCTTATCGAGCGAGACCGATAGGTTCTGTATCCAAGCTTCATACAATAAAAGATGGGATAAGAATCCTATTAACAATAATTTATCTCTTCACAAACGAAAAACCAATCACCTTTTTCGGAGGTATTGCTTCAATATTTGGGATATTAGGACTATATTGGATTATAGATATTTGGATTGAATTTCTTAAGATATCAGCTGTTCCTCGTTTTCCTACATTGATTTTTGCTGTGACTTTTCTTTTGTTATCTTTACTTTTATTAACTACAGGATTGATGATCCACTATATTCAACGGAATACTTTTGAACAACGTCGTTATGCTTATCTCAATGTAGAGGAAAAAAATTAATGGAAGTATTTATATTATATATTATATTATTTTCTGGTTTTATCCTATTGTTGAATAAAGATGCTATATTAAATTATCGTCGTCAAATTTTATGGATATTGTTGTTAGGGATGTATGGATCATTCTCTGTTTTAGGATATAATTTTTTTCTACCAAAAGATGCAATTTTTATGGTTAGTCCGCTAGGAATTTTAGTTTTTGTTATCATGACAATATTAATGTCTGCATTTATTATTAGTATTTTTATTTTAATTGATTTACTAAAAAGCCGTTTGATTCAGGGTAAAGAAAAAATAGATTCGATACACATAAAAATTTTTTTTTGTCAATCTTTTATAATGTTTGCGATTATTTGGACTGTTTTTTTGATTCTTGTATTTCCGGGAATTTTTAATGTTGATTCTTTCTTCTTATTGCATTCTATTGTATATAAAAAATTTAATAATTATTTTTCTGCTTTTTTCTTATGGATTTTAAATATATTTTATAAAATTATTCCTAATCCTTTTTTCCCTATTTTAAGTCAAGTATTATTTGCCGCTTGGGTATTTAGTTTATGGACTACTGAGTTTTATCGAAAAAAAATTTCAAGAAAAATTATATGGATTACATCAGGATTATTTGCTTTATATCCTCCTGTAGCGATTTTTATAGTCAATCTTTTCCGTGATGTTCCTTATAGCCTTGTTATTGTTTGGTTAGTATATTTTATTTATCAGATTGTTTTTAATGACCGTTACGATCGAAGATTAATTTTTATATTTGGCCTAGTGACACCATTAGTACATTTTTTCAGGCAAAACGGCATAATAGTTGTTGTAGGGATCATTATTTTTATTTTATTTTACCGTCCAACTAAACGTAAAATTTTATACTTTTTTTTAGGATTGATTATATCTTATACCGCTTATCAGACAATATGGACTTTAACAAAAACAGGGCCAGATAGAAGTAAAAATTTGCCTTCTCTTGTGGTAACGGCTATTAGTAATTCTTATATTTATCGATCAGGATTGCATTCTCCAGCTGCTCGGGATTGGGTGGAAAAGAGTGGTAATACAGTCCAATGGATAAGTACTTCGAATGAATCCTGCCCTGTTAATCCTTTTCATAATGTACCATTATTTTTACTTAATTCAACCAATGAACGATGGAATTCTGTAGTTTATCATGAGATGAGTAAAAAGGATATCATGTTAACATATTTTTCGTTATGGCGCTATGATTTTAAATTGAATTTAAGAACACGTTTGAATCTTATAGCCAACTTTTGGAGTATTAATATTCCTGATTCTGCAATTGGTTTATATTTAGTATCTACTTTGGATAAAACAAATAATTATGAAACTCCTAATATTAACATACATTTCAGACGTCCTGATTTTATCATGAAAATTCATCATTTTTTACAAACAAAATCGATCTTATACTTTATAGGAGGTGGATTTTATACATTCTTGTTATTGATCATCATTTTATACATTTTGTGTTATCAAAATAAACAAAAATTATGGCTATTAGTGCCATGGTTTTGTAATTTTTTATCACTTTTTGCTGCTTCAACAGCGGTTCAATATAGGTATATTTGGATCGGGTTGCCAATGCTTATTATCATGGTAGGTATGGTTTTTATTCATAATAAAAAAAACTAATAGTAGGAAAAATTTTTATGATATATCTATTAATTACTATTTTTAGTATTATTTCTATCACTATTTTTTTATTAATAAAATATCATTCTCTTCAAACTTATGTAAATATTTATGATCCTTCTAAGTATGTATTTTGGTTAGTAGTTTTTTTATCTTTTTGTACAGCATGTTCATTGAGCTTGACGGAACTATTTTTTCCTGTAAATAAACTTGTTATATTTTCCATTAAGAATCTCATTTTGTTTATTATGTTATGGTCGTCATTAATTATTCCTTATATTGGACTTTTCATTGTGACACATCAGTTGCTGACTCAATTTTTTTATAGTCCTCGTATATCACCATCTCCTAAGTTCTTTTGGCAATCATTTTTTTTGATACTGATGATTGGACTTGTCTATTGGATCATTTTTTTTCCGGCAAATATGTCTGCTGATTCTTTTGAGACATGGGAAGAAATAAAGAATAATTATATAACAGATTATCATAGTATTGCCTACACTTTTATTCAGAAAATATTAATAAAAATATGGGATACTCCTGCTATTATTAGTCTGGTTCAACTTATTATGTTTTCATGGATTATGGCTGTTTGGATGAATTTTTTCTATCAGCAAGGACTGTCTGGTAAATTCATTAAAAGTCTGTTTGGGGCGATAGTTGCCATGCCCAATACTGGTATTATGATTGTAACGCTTTGGAAGGACATTCCTTTTACTATTGTTATTCTTGGGCTTGTTTATTTTATGTTAAATTTTATACTTTATCCGAGATACCGTACAAAAACTTATATACTTGTAAATATAGGAATTTTATTTGGATTATCTACGGTTTTTAGAATTAATGGTATTGTAATAAGCTTCATAGGAATTCTAATACTTTTATGTTTTGCTTTTGTTCATCGGTCTTTTAAAATTTTTTGGCTTCCGCTGTTTGCTTGTATGTTGGTGCTGTTACTAAATTATGGCATGCTTTATAGGGTATTAAATGTTCATAAGAGTTCTGTAACGAATAACAGAAATAATATGATTTTTATGCCTATTAATACAGCATATTTGTATGGCGTGCAAGATCATTTGCATCCGAATGTAAGAAAATTTGCTCAAACTATTAATGAAGGTATATGGAAAAATTATGGAACATCTTTTGTGAATAATTTTTTTTGGGAAGTCAGGGAAGCATCCCCTGAATCTTTAGCTACTTTAGAAAAAGGAGTTGCTTCCAAAAAGCAGTATTTTGAATATTATTGGCAATTATGGGCAGGATCTCCTCTGATACATTTTAGAACAAGATTGAATTTTTGGGATCCTTTTTGGAACAGTCAAACTCAAATGTTTTTAACACCTTTTATAGGAATGCCTAAAAGTGCTGGTATAATTTCTCGTTTTGATAATCCTATTATAAATAAAATAAGAAATATTTTTGGTAGATTAAATGATATTAATTTAATAATTTTTCCTCTCTGGATGAACACTTTATTTCTTATTTTTTGTAGTATTTATTGGATTATTTATGGTGATTGGAAAAATCTTATTATTTTATTTCCTTGGGTAGTAAATAATTTTTTGTTATTTTGGGTATCTCCTTCTACCGATTATCGTTATTTTTGGATGGGTATTTTTTTAGGTGTAATATCCATTCCACTCACACTAATGCAGAATAAAAGGGTGTCATGATGAATGTATTTTTAGCAAATTATGAAAAACATATATTTTTTCCTAAAAGAAATATATATGCTTGTATTATTCCTGTGCTTAATGAAGCAGAGAGATTTCATTCTCAAATGAGAAAGATGAAAGAAGCCAATATTTTTGAATTATGTGATGTTTTTATTTGTGATGGTAATAGTATTGATGATTCTTCAAATCCTGAAATTGTCAAATCTTATGGTGCGCGTGGTTTGATTATTAAAAAAGATGAGAAAAAACAAGGTCAAGCTGTTCAATTAAAAATTGGGTTTTATGAAACAATGAAGGAAAAATATCATGGTGTTATTATGGTTGATGGTAATGATAAAGATAATATAACAGATACTTTGGCGTTATTTTTAGATGCTCTTAGCCAAGGATTTGATTTGGTCCAAGGTACGCGTTATCGTAAAGGAGGGTATGGGATTAATACTCCTATTCTTCGTGAATTAGCTATTAAATTTGTTGCTTCCCCTATGGTGAGTTTAGGTGCTAAGCGATGGTATTCAGATCCTTGTAATGGTTATAAAGCATTTTCAAGGAGATTTATTCTTGATCCTAAAATGAACTGGTTTAGTGATTTTTATCAGAGTTATGAATATTGTTATTATCCTCTTGTACAAGCTAAACATTTAGGATATAAAATTATTGAAATTCCTACCGTAAGAGCGTATCCGAAGGATAGTGTGCCCAGTAAAATTACGTCTCTATCTCATCATCTGAATTTATTAAGATTGATTTTTTTATTAAGTTTTTCAAAAAAAGTATGATATAAAATTTAATTTTTCGAGCTATAAGGAACATAATCGGCATTTTGCATAGCTTTTTTGATGAGATTCAAAGAGTCAATGATTTGTTTTTGATATTGTGTAGCATCGTTTGCCCATAGTTCGATGACAAAAGCTCCCTGATAATTTACTTCTTTTAAAATTTGAAATACTTCTATAAAATCTACTTTTCCTTGACCTAAAGCTAAATCTCTAAATTGACCTAAATTATTTGGTCCGATTGGTAATGTATCTTTCAGATGAATTGCAGAAATTCTTGAAATGTAAGTTTTTAATTCTTTAGCTACATTATTCCACCATGCTGTTAAATTTCCTACATCGGGATAAACAGTGAGCCAAGGTGAGTGAATGTGTTCTGTAATTTCATCAAATTTTGTAATGGAATTCATGAACGGATAATCCATAATTTCGATAGAAATCATTATTTGCCGTTCTGCAGCCTTTATTGCTGCAAGAGCTAATTCGTCTTTAAATTGCTGTTTGGATTGAATAGTACTTTCTTCATAATATACATCGTATCCTGCCATTTGGATATTTCTAATTCCACAATGTAAAGAAAAATCAAATGCTTTATTCATAATTTCACGAGCTTTAGCAACAATATCAGGATTTTTTGAGCCAAAAGGAAAACGTCGATGGCCACTAAGACACATAGAAATTATGGGAATTCCAATATCTTGAGATAAATAAACTAAGTCTCTTTTTTGCTCAAGAGACCAATCTAATCTGCTTAAACGTTCATCACTTTCATCAATTGATATCTCGATAAAATCGAATCCTAATTCTTTTGTTTTTAATAATTTTTCTTTCCATGAAAATTCATCAGGAAGAGCTTTTTCATATAATCCAATCCAAGACATTTAAGACCACCATTTATGCATTTCTTCTTTAAAACTCTGGGCTGCCTTTATGGGATCAGGTGCATCTCTTAGAGTTCTTCCGGCAATGAATGCTTTAATTGGTATTCCTTTAAATAATTTTAAGTCAGTTATTTCTAAGCCTCCTGTTATGGACATTTCAAATCCCATATCCGCCAACTGGGAAACTTTTTTGATATCATCTTCTCCCCATGTTTGACCTGCTGCTTGGGCGTCTCTTCCTCTGTGATAAATAGCCTGTTTAATGCCTATTTTTCTCCATTCTGCAGCCTCTTCAAATGTCCAATTGCCAAATAATTCAGCTTGAATATCACCTTTAGGATATTTTTTAGCTTCTTTTAGTGCTGTCTCAAAGGTGGCTAATGGTGCAGCACAAATAACCGTCATCCAATTTGCTCCCGATTCTCCAATCATAACTTTTGACAACAAAGCTCCAGCATCTGCTACTTTAATATCCGAAACAATAATATGGTCCGGATATAATGCACGTAAAGCTTTTAATGCTTGAGTTCCTGCAGTAGTCATAAGTACCGTACCAGCTTCGATAATATCTAATTCTGTAGCAAGAATTCGGGTACTTGTTAATGCATCTTCAAGAGATGTATTATCTAAAGCTAATTGTAATAATGGTATAGACATGTTATTCTCCCTGTATTAATCCGGCTTTATTAAAAGCTTCTTCAATTTCTGTTTCTGAAAGTAGATTTTTAAGCCCTACAATTTTAGTTTTTCCTGATACTTTAAAATTATCCACTAAAGCCTGTGAACAAAAAACAGCATCATAATTATTGGCTGCAGATTTAGCTTCTCCGATTGCCATGTGATCCACAGAGGCAGTTAAGTTTAATTTTTTTAACACATTGTTAATTTTCATTTTAATCATTTGACTTGATCCCATACCACTAATACAAGAAACTAAAATTTTCATAACATACTCCTTAAATGGTTTATTCTCCATGTTTCCAGTAAGTGTTTTTATAAATTTTGTATTGAATCTGAGGAATAATAAGCATTAGTAGAATTAAAGTAACAGATCCGGCTATGGGAGCTACTTTAATAAATATTCCTGCAACGAGCCAAAGAGTTGAAAAGTCAATATTACCATGCCAACCTCCATATTTATAGAGCTCGAAATACCAAGCACAAAATGCTCCTCCTAAAACTTGGAAAATCCCTGTAAATAAAGGTAATAAAGTTGCTGCACGGATTCCTCCTCTTTTATTAGCATACACGGCAATGGTTGCATTGTCAAAAAATAACGGTACAAATCCTGGTATGATCATGATAGGAGATTTGAATATTAAAAGACCAGCAATTGCAATAAATTGACCAGAAGCTCCTAAGATGAATCCCCATAAAATGGTATTTGGTGTTGTAAAACCATAAGTAGCAGCACAATCAACACCAGGCATAACACCAGGAAGCAGTTTACTAGAAATACCATGGAATGATTCAGTCATTTCAGCAACAAACATTCGTACTCCCTCCCTCAGAATATGCAAATATACAGCAAATAGGAGAGATTTGGATAGAATGTAAATAGGGAAAGAAACTGTGTTAGCAAAATTTTTATCTAGCTGTCGCATATAATCTTCACCAAGAATACTCATAATAACTCCAAAGAAAAGTACCATAATAATGCTTGAAGAAACTATACTGTCATTAAAAATATGCAGCCAGCCAGGTAATTTTATATTCTCGAGATTTTTTTCGGGATTTCCCATTTTTGCAGCAATTCTGTCTGTTACCCAGACTGCCAGCATTTGTTGATGACCTAGCGCAAATCCAGCATTATCAGTTAAATTTTCGGTTGGTTCTACTGTAAGATTTGAAAATACAGCCCAATAAGTTCCTACTAATAAACCTACAAGAGCAGCGCCTGTTGTGTTTCTAAGGGATGGAGCAGCAAAAAATACTAACCAAGTTATTGTAGTTGCTTGCTGGACCATAATATGCCCTGTTACAAAAAGGACTCTTAATTTAGTATATTTTCTCATAGCAACTAGGAAAATATTCCAAAAAAATCCAAAAAGTAAAGCAATAAGAGTATACGAAGTAACGACCCCAACACTTTCTAAAGCTGCGTTAACGGCATTTAAACCAAAATATGGGTCGATAACAGCAGCATTTAGATTGAAACGGTCGTTTAATCCTGCAAGAATAGGTCGAAATGTTACTACTAAACCTCCAGCTCCTACATTTAAAATCATGTAACCAACTGTTGCTTTAATAAAACCGCTTAATGACTCGTACCAGGGTTTGTCTAATAATATATAACCAATAAGTACAATCAAGCCAATAAAGAATTCAGGTTTCGTAAGGATATTGTTAGTAAAAAATGAAAAAATATTTAATATTATATTCATAATAACCTCCTTTTATAAAAAGGATGTAAAGGGAACATCTGTATCTACAGAAAATACATCCCTAAAGCCTCTGTAATACTGAAAATATATTTTATCTTTGTCATTCGGGTAAACAAACTTGCCTCCAACTTGCCATATAAAGGGATGAAATTTATATTGTAATCGATCTTTTTTCATCTTCCAAAGAACAACAATTTCTTCGGTATCTGCTTGGAAATTAGTCCAAATATCATGGTGAACAGGAATAATAACATCCGTATTTAAGCTTTCTCCCATGCGAAGAATATCTGATGAGGTCATTTTATCTGTGATGCCTCTTGGATTTTCTCCAAATGCTCCTAATGCAACATGAATTTTATGTTCATTTCCATGTTTTGCAAAAAAGTTGGAATAATGTGAATCTCCAGAATGATAAATATTGCCACCTGTTGTTTTAATCAAATAATTAACAGCCATATCATCCATTTCCAACACAGGTTTGCCTGCCAATTCTACATTAGCGGGAGCAGTAACAAGGCATGTGCGATCAAAAGCATCAAGAGCCATGATTTCAATGTCTTTTATTTTTATTGTATCTCCAGGTTTGACAGTAATACAACGTTCTGCAGGTACTCCCCAACTAGTCCATAATTCCACACATCCTTTTGGCCCAATAAATTTTACGGAAGAATCACAATTTTGCATTACTGCTGCTGCTAAGTTAGGATCAATATGATCTGAATGGATATGTGTAGCTAAAACAGCATCAAGTTCTTTGATAGCAAAGGGATCCAAAACAAAAGGCTGATTCCTAAGGTTAGGTTGAATTTCTTGGCATCCGGACATACGTTGCATTTGATGTCTTTTTTTCATTTTTCCACCATCATGACTTTGTTTGCCTGTTCCGCACCAAAAATCTATACATAAATTTGTATTATGTTCAGATTTTATCCATATTCCTGTGCACCCTAGCCACCACATAGCGAAAGTATTAGGCATGACTTTTTCCTGCTCAATTTCTTCATTGAGCCATGTACCCCATTCGGGAAATGTATTTAAAATCCAAGATTCTCTTGTGATTTCATCTATTTTGGCCATTTTGTCCTCCAATGATACTATTTTTCATATTAATTAGTAATTATATCTTGAATCTCAAAAATTAAAAGTGATTTCTTTTATTTTGATATTATTTTTTTAATTTTATGCTGTTTATATAATTATGTTTTATTTATTATTTATCGTTGAAATTTTTGAAAAGTAAAGTTATAATGTGAAAAATTTTCTCTGGGAGGAACCTTTATGCTTAAAGAATTAAAAGAAAGAGTCTATTTGGCAAACAAAAAAATAGTACAGGAGAATTTGGTTATTCTCACCTGGGGGAATGCGAGCGCTTTTGATCAGAAATCCGAACTCCTTGTCATTAAACCCAGCGGTATCCCTTATGATACCATGAAAAGTGAAGATATGGTAATTGTAGGCCTGGATGGAAAGGTTGTCGAAGGAAAATTAAAACCTTCCTCAGATATGCCTACTCATTTAGAAATCTACAAAAAGTGGGGAAATAAAGTGCAAGGGGTAGTGCATACACATTCGATATATGCCACAGCATGGGCTCAATCAGGTTTGGATATACCTGTTCAAGGCACTACGCATGCGGATTATTTTTATGGAGATATTCCCTGTTTGAGCTTCTTAACTAAAAAAGAAGTAGAAGAAAATTATGAATATTATACAGGAGTAAAAATTGTTTCAGAGTTTGAAAAGAAAAAAATTGATCCCTTAAAAATGGGGGCGTGCTTATTAGCAGGTCATGGCCCGTTTACTTGGGGGGGAAATATAGATAAAGCCGTTGAAAATGCTATAGTGTTAGAAACAGTAGCAAAAATGGGCTTTTCTACTCTGTTATTGAATCGTAATATTAAACTTCCCGAGTATATTCTTGACAAGCATTATTTAAGAAAGCATGGTAAAAATGCTTACTATGGCCAATGATTTTCGCATGAAAATTCTGTAAGTTGAATAAAATGAAAAAATTATGGTATTATAATACATTAATTGGAAAGATAGGCATCGTAGAAAATAATGGTATGATCATCAATTTGAATTTTCATAATGATCTGCCTTCATTAGATTGTGATGTTCAGGAAACAGAATTACTATGGCAAGCTAGTGTTCAACTAAATGAATTCTTAGATAAAAAACTTAAGAATTTTTCTTTGCCTTTATACTTTCATGGGTCAAGCTTCATGAAAGATGTATGGTTTGCTTTAACTGAGATCCCATATGGAGAAACAAGAAGTTATAAAGACATAGCTTATCAGATTGGAAAAAAACAAGCATATCGTGCTGTGGGTGCTGCAAATAACTGCAATCCTCTACCTATTTTCTTACCATGTCATCGTGTCATTGGTAATGATGGTGGTCTTGTAGGGTATCGTGGCGGTCTCGAAATAAAATCATTTTTATTAGAAATGGAAAAAAGTAATAATTAATGATTATTTATCTATAGTTTTTTTCTTTTTTCCATATTTCTGATAGTTCTATTGAAGATGATCTTTGAAATTTCAGTTTTTTTAACAAATAACTAACCATTTTTTCGCGTAAAGCTTCTAATTCTATTGATTTTTTATCTTCAAAGTGTAATTTTTTCTTAAATTCTTCAATGGATAGATTTTGATTTTGAGCATGACGATAAAAGTAATAATTTAATTCTTCATTATTAAGAGAAATTTTTTCTTTTATGATCATTTCATCCAACCAAAGTATAAATGCTAATCCTTGCTCTGCTTGAATAGGTAAATTTTGAAATTTTTGTTGGATTTCTTTATCTTGGTAAATAAAATTCAATGGCATATCTTTTCTGATAACTTCTTGTTCTGCTAATTTAATGGTTAATTCTTTTAAATTGTTCAGCCACAAGCTTTTGGGTAGGTCTATAGTTATTTTTTCACTGATTTTTTTTGATAATGATTCGGTTTTCTGAGTGTTATTATATTGCTTAGCAATATTTTCTAATTGTTCTTTTGCTGTATTGAAATATTCATTTTTGGTTTTAAAGGGACTTTTTTCTCCGATTTCTGTATCTGTTACTTGATCCCATGCTTTGACACGGGAAATGTCTTTTAATTCTACCTTTAATGGATCATTTAATTTTCCTAAAAATTCAGGTAGATAACCGCTCAATTCATCGAATGGTATTTCTATAGTATCTCCTGTTTTGTGACCGGCTAGTATAGAAAGTTTCTGAACATCAAAGATAGCAATTTTTTTATCTCCTGTATATTCAGGATTTTTTATTTCGACAGTTATTAAATCATCTTCTAAAATAATTCCTGTTGTTTTTTGAGTAAGGCCTGCTTGCTTGCAAATAGTTTTTTCTATAAATTCTTTACTGACCGTACACTCTTCGTATTCGAAGATTTCATTGTTAATATCTGGATAAGAAATGATATGAGGATATATTTCGTAAACGAGGCTGAACATAAATTCTTTATTGCGATCTAAACCGCTTAGCGGTGTAAAACGAGGACGTCCATAAAATTTCGTTCCGTTTTTTTGTAGATGTTCAACTGCATTTTCTGTAAATACTTCTGAAACTAAGGAAGGCAATTCCGGAGGATTATGCTTAATAATAATTTCCGCTGGAACTTTTCCTTTTCGATAACCTGGCAATTGAAAATTTTTTTGAATCTTTTGGATAGCTTTGGAAAAAGCATTATTTGTTTCCTCTACAGTTGTTGAAACAAATAATTGATGTAATGCATCTGGGTATGATTTTAAATAAAAAGTCATTGATTAACTCCTATATATCTTCATTTAAAATTTTATTTTTTAATAGTGAATCTGCATCATAAGGTTGGAATTCTAAAATAATAATTTTTTTATTATTCGCATCAGAAAATAAAATGTGTTCTAAATTAATGTGTATCATTTCGTGTTTTTCTTTCTGTTCAGCAGTGGAATAAAAGTAATAAAAAATTTCACCTTGACTAGTTTTTATAGTTTTCGATCCATTATTTTGATATTTACTTTTTAATAGTATTTGCAGTTGTTCTATAAAAAAATTGTTTTGTTTGTTAATTTCCCATATGTACATAAACCCGATTAGTCGCTGAAAACGAAATAAATAAATAATTTTTGCATTTTCATCTAAGACATTTCCTCTATATACCAATCGATCTTCTGTACTTGCCTTTTCATCTAAAAAATATTCATTTTGTTTTTTTTCGAAAGATAAAATATATTGATATTTTGTTCCCAGTAAATTTCTTCTTATCTGAGAAAAATGATCCATATTATTTTGTGCCCAAAATACAGTAAAAATGAAAATATTTAAAAAAACGAGATTTGTATATCGCATTGTATATTATGATAGATTTATGGTAGTTTTGTCAAATTATTTGCTATTTATTTTGTATTAATATATAATATCATATTATTAATTTATGAGGAATGATATGGTATTTTCGGGTGAATTTGTAGTAAGTAAAACAGTAAAAATAGGCATTATTGTATCACGTTTCAATGATTTTATTGGTACAAAGCTTCTTGAGGGTGCAAAAGATGCTTTAATTCGTCATGATGTTTCTAAAGAAAATATTGATATTGTCTGGGTACCAGGCGCATTTGAAATTCCTTTAGCTGCTAAATGTTTAGCACAAACTAAAAAGTATGATGGAATTATTACGTTAGGTGCTGTTATTCGTGGCAGTACACCGCATTTCGACTATGTATGTGCTGAAGTTTCTAAAGGGATTGCATCGCTTTCTTTGGAACATCAAATGCCTATTATGTTTGGTGTGTTAACTACAAATACAATCGAACAAGCTGTAGAACGTGCCGGCACCAAAGCAGGAAATAAAGGATTTGATACGGCATTAGGTTTATTAGAAATGATGTCTTTGCTTAGTAAAATAAAATAATTATGACATCTTTTTCTTGCTCTTATTATATGCAAAAAGCTTTTGATTTAGCTCTTAAGGGAATTAATAAAACTTCTCCTAATCCTTTAGTTGGTGCTGTTCTTGTTAAGAATAACAACATAATTGGTGAAGGATATCATCAAAAATTTGGTGGTCCTCATGCCGAAGTTCATGCAATTGCTAGTGCCAATCAAAGTATAACCGGAGCGGATCTCTATGTCACTTTAGAACCTTGTACTCATTATGGTAAAACTCCACCTTGTGTTGATTTGATTATAGAGAATAAAATAAAAAAGGTATTTATTGCTTGTCTGGATCCTAATCCCTTAGTTGCAGGTCAAAGTGTACAAAAATTACGTGATGCTAACATAGAGGTGGAAATAGGAATTCTTAATGACAAATGTAGGTCGTTAAATGCTCCTTTTTTTAAATATGTTACGGAACAAAAATCATTTTTGTATGTAAAAAATGCTATTACAATAGATGGTAAAATAGCATGCAAAACTGGACATTCGCAGTGGATTAGTAATAAAATGGCTCAGGAGTATGTGCATAAACTCCGTTACCGTATGAGTGGGATTCTTACTGCAATCGGTACGATAAAGTATGACAATCCTCAATTGAATGTGCGTTTGCCATCAAAAACTGCTATTAATCAACCTTTTAAGGTTATTATTGATCCATTAGGTGAATGTTCCATAGAATACAGGGTTTTTCAGGAAAATCCTGATAAGATTATTCTTTTTATCTGTGAAAAATATACAAATAATATCAATATTGTTCAGTGTATAAATGCAGGGGCTCAAGTTATCCGTTATCATGATCAAGAAATTCCTGTTGATTTTATTCTTGCGAAATGTGCAGAACTAGGTATTGATTCCTTGCTGGTTGAAGCTGGTACAGGGTTAATATCGAGGATTTTAAGAGGTAATTATGCGGATGGTGGTGTATTTTTTATTGCTCCCCGAATTCTAGGCGATAATAAAGCATATACTTTGATGTCTGGACAAAATTGTTCTGAAATGAATCAGAGTTTAAAACTGAATAATGTTCTATGGAAACTATTTCCTGGCGATGAAGATAATATGGCATTATTTTTTGGAGAGAAACTATGTTTACCGGATTAGTTCAAGAAATGGGTCAAATTACTCAAATTCAGCATCTTAATCAAGGATTACAATTAACTATTACTGCATCTAAAATTTTGGAGCGAATCCAAATAGGAGATAGTATTTCTACATCTGGTGTCTGCTTAACTGTTATTTCGTTTGATAATGTTTCATTTTCTGCAGATTTGATGTTTGAAACCCTCAACCGCAGCACTTTTAAGAATGCTTGTACAGGTGATTGGGTAAATTTAGAAAAATCATTAACTATGGAAGACTTTTTAGGAGGGCATCTAGTACTTGGAGATGTAGATTGTACGGGTATTATTCAAAAAATGGAAATACATGGTATAGCGTCTGTGTTTCAGATTTCTGTTCCTAGCCCCTATGGAAAATATATCACTGAAAAAGGGCGAATTGCTGTCGATGGAGCGAGTTTAACGGTGATTTCAGAAGAAAAAAATTTATTTTCGATATCTGTTATTCCACATACATTAAAGAATATTACTTTAGGATTGAAAAAAATAGGTGATTCAGTAAATATTGAAACAGATATCATTGCCAAGCAGTTAGAAAAATTAATATCTTACAATAATACTTCTTTAACTAAGGAGTCATTAATAAAACATGGATTTATATAAATTAAGGAAATAATTATGGATACAATAGAAAGTGCTCTTAGTGCTCTTAAATTAGGTCGTCCGATTATTATTGTAGATGATGAAAATCGTGAAAATGAAGGGGATTTTGTTATTCCTGCGGATATATTAACTCCGGAAATTATGAATTTGTTTATCACAAAAGGGAAAGGCTTAGTATGTACTCCTGTGTCTAAAAATAAGGCAGAACAATTAGGACTGACATTATTGTCAAATACAGATCCCCATATGACCGCATTTACCCAAAGTATTGATATGATTGGTTCTACGACAGGCATTAGTGCTTTTGAAAGGACAGCAACCATAAAAAAAATGGTTTCTGCTTCTTCTCAAGCATCTGATTTTTATAGTCCGGGGCATGTTTTCCCTTTGATTGCTAAAGAGAATGGGGTTTTAGAACGGCGCGGGCATACTGAGGCTGTTATTGATTTATGTCGTATTTGTGGGTTTAGTGAAGTTGGAGTTATTTGTGAAATTATTAATGCTGATGGAACAATGTCACGATTGCCTCAACTGGAAATTTTGTCACGGGATTTGGAAATACCGCTTATTTCTATTGAAGATTTAGTTAAATATAGAGTAGAAAATGAGACATTAATTACATTAGAATCTCTAGCAAAACTTCCAACGGAGTTTGGAGATTTTAAAATTTGGGCTTTTAGTAATGCCATAGATAATAGAGAACATATCATATTAAGTAAGGGCAATATTCAAAATAAAGAAAATCTTCTTGTGCGCATTCATTCGGAGTGTTTTACAGGTGATATTATGCATTCTTTACGCTGTGATTGTAAAGAGCAGTTGCATCATGCTTTACAGAAAATTCAAGAAGAGGGTGAGGGTTTGTTAATTTATTTACGCCAGGAAGGCAGAGGTATTGGATTATTCAATAAAATAAAAGCTTATGCAGAACAAGAAAAAGGATTTGATACAATTGAAGCTAATCATATTGTTGGCTATTCTGATGATTTGAGATCTTATGAGATAGCTTATCAGTTTTTAAAATATTTTAATATTAATTCTATTCGTTTACTCAGTAATAATCCTAAGAAAATTGAATATATAAAAAATATGAAAATTCCTGTGGTTCCAATAGCTCTGCATAGCACAATAAATGAACATAATAAAAAATATTTGAAAACTAAAAAAGAGAAAATGGGACATATTTCTTTGTAGTTTTTATAATTAATATTCTGTAGCATATTCTTCTTGAGTAGTTAAATCAGCAATATCTGTATTTGTTATCTTAGTATTAATGTAATCTAGATAATTATTAGTATTAGACATCATTGTCATTAATTCAAAAACTAAAAACTTACTTTGTAATCTACTACTACCAACAACATTTACAAATGATTTTGTTCCGTTTGTTGTATTAAACACTAACAAATAAGGACATACCTGATTACTAGGCGTCAATATAGTAAACTCTATATTGTTAATATTTGTAAGCTTAGAATCACGATATCCTATAACCATTCTGACATTACTAATGGACCTAGTAACTGGATCATGAATACTTAATTTCCAAGTAGTATTTGAAATCTCATAAGTCACAGTCTGATTGCTGAATATATATCCTGATAAATCAGCTTGAGAATAGATTGGCATAGCAAAAAATAGCAATATTAATATTCTAAGCATTAAATGCTCCTTAAGTAAGGGTACTTATTAATATAATATAATATATTATTTTATTTTTGTCAATTAATCCAGTAAAATAATATACTGCTTTAGGATTTTAAAGAATCAAGAAAAATCTTTTTGAAATTGAAAAGTACTATGCCAATGAAAGCTGTTGAAATAAACATTTGAATTCCCATAATGTTCATGATAATGTTTCCCAAGGTTGAACTGTTTTCAATGTTCATAAAATATAAAGCAACATTTCTTGAAGCTAAAGTGCCAATAGCCATAGGAAATGTTAATCCTGCAAATCCTGGAGTAAACGCAATAGAAAAAAATCGAAAAGATGGGTCAAAATATAAACAAGAGATAAAAATACGAGACCGTATAGAATGAGAACAAATTCTGAATTAACTGCATTTTTTAGATTATCAATGGAAATAAAATTAAGATAAGTAAGAACACAAAGTGAACATGGTGCTAATAATATAGTTTTGGTGTGGATAAGTGATACAGGAACAGGTCTTGTTACAAGTCTGTAAATTAAGAGCATCAACATAAAAAAATACATAATAATACCATAGATGAATATGGAGCGTACCAAAAATCGGGAAAAAAGGCATACCCTACTACTGTTGATACAAGAAGCCCTAAGGGAGTTACATAAGTACTTGGCAAAAATTTATCTATATTAAAATTATGGATAAAATGATAAAAAATAAAAATAATAATTAGCATGATATAGACACATACAGCAAAAAAAATAACAACGTAGAAAACCATGGGAAATAAAGTTGTAGATAGGATGCAAACAACATCAAACACATAGTAATTGTTGCATATAGACTGGCTAAAATAGGATTTTTATATTCTCTTCTTTAACTGGGAAAAAAAAGTAATACTCTTAACATTGCAAGAGATGCCATAAAACCGGCAAAACACATAAAAAAATGACGTAACCAGGAAAATCCGCCTGTTAAGTAATAAACTTGTGCTAGGGTAGCAGCTCCTAAAGAAGTAGCTACAGCTCCAATTGTCATATTTTTGAGTTTTTGGAACATTATTAAGCTCCTTGAGCTTGAAAATTTATGCTTAAAATTATAACATCTCATTTAAATTTTGCCAATGCCTTGATTAAGTGCAAGATAGCTTTGCTATTAAAATAGGGTTGACATTGAACTTTATTTTTAGTATAATGAGCATAATTTAATGCACTTTTCATAAAACAGCATTAAGATATCCCTTCTTAATGCTGTTTTTATAAAGTCTAGACTTAAGGAGGCTGCATGAAAAGAGTATGGTTATTTTTATTAATACCTACGATGGGTTACTCCATAGGGGCGTACAAGCCTATGCCGAAAATGGCGTTGACTATGGGAGTAGGTGGGATTACTTCTTTAGGAGGCGGGACTATTCCAGTTTTAGTATTGGATATTGAAACTTTTGCCGGTAGCTCTGTATATTTTTATTTCAGAAATAAAATGCTGTTATCTATGAAACTCGATATGCCGATTTCTGGATTTCAAGATTCATCTTTTGCATATCTTTCCCAAGTAGGATTCGGTTTTTATATGTTCGATAAGCGTAAAGATCATATCGGTATGGGCTGGACGGGCAATATGAATATAGCTTCAGGGATAGTCATCAGTAGTATTCATGTAGACAGTTATACAGATCCTCTCAAAAATAATACCGATACTTCTGCCTTTTTGAGAAATCATTTTGGATATTCTTTCGAGGCGAATATGGGATTTCGATATCATTATAAGTTTGAAAATTCTATTTCGCTCAGTTTTAATTTTGGAACTTTTTATACAAGAGCCTCTAAACAAGCATTATACTATGGTTTCAATTTAGGAGGTACATTTTAATTTTTTATAAGTAGCCTGATTTTGTAGGCAATAATAAAATATTAGCTTAAAAATTAAAAATAATATATAATATAAAATAGAATTTTAAACTTGGAATAACAATGAAGATACAATGCTTTTTTTTATTAAGTATATTACCGTTATATGGATATAGTATGGGGTATGAGGCTACTGTTCAAAATAATAATCCAGAAATAGATACTACCAATAATATTAGTTTCATTACTACATATAAATCTTCTCATATTCCTGACTTAGTAAATTCTATTAGTCTTTTATCCAATCTCAATAATACATTTTGGCGTTTGAAATTTTATAAACATACAGGTAAGGGAGTTATTGAAAAAATTACTGCTTCATTTATTAGCAATAATATTTCTATTTCAATATATCCTTATAATAAAAATACTCAAAATGAAAAACATTATACTTATCGTCTTACCCTTATACAAGCTCTCAATCCTAATGAGGCAATATTTTCTTATGATTATCAAGGAACTCTATCATTTATGTATATTCGACTGGTCATGCCTAATTTACTAGCAATTCATATGGCTGGTTCTTTTGAAGAAATAAAAAAAACCCCTTCTTTGTCGTTAGAGAAAATTGGTATTTTTTTGTTAGAATAAATTTTATTCTTGAAATTTTTCTAAGGTATCATATTTTTGAGATAATAAAATATAATTTTTTTCTAATTCTGCATTAATTATATTTATTTTATTAGTAATAGTTTTGATCATTTCACTTTTATTTGTTACACTGGCTTCAACTAATTGTGTTTGGAGAATTCCAGTTTCTATTTCTTTTTGATGAATATCCATTTCTAATGCTTGAATTTCTTGTTTTAATATTTTTTTTGATTCTTTAGAATTTTGTGGTATTTTCTTTTTTTTCTTGTCTTTTATTTTATTACTAGATTTTTCTGATTCAAATCCATGATTTGCTAAAAAATCAGGATATGTTCCTCGATAAACATAAGGCATATTATTATCAAATACGATTAATTTTGTTGCTATATTGAGGATTGATCTATTATGAGATACGAAAATAGAAGTTCCTGGAAAAATCTCTAACGCTTCAATTAATGAATCTATTGACTGCATATCCAGATGATTCGAAGGCTCATCTAAAAATAAACATTGAACTGGTGTAGCTATAAGTTTCGCTAGGAGGACACGAGCTTTTTTCTCCACCTGATAGTACATGAATTTTTTTTAAAGCAAGAGGCCCTTCAAACTGCATAATACCTGCTAGAGATCGTGCTATTTTTTTATCCCCTGACTTCATGGATAATAAAATTTCTTCTTCAATCGTGTTGCCAGAATGAAGTTCTAGTTCTCCCAATTGTCCGTAATATCCTGATAGTAATTTAGGATGAAGCTTAATAGCTCCTGAAATCGGCTGTAAGTGTCCAGCTAATAGTTTTAATAAAGTGGATTTTCCTTTTCCATTTTTACCTATGATGGCAATTTTATCTCCTTTTTCGATTTCAAACGATAAATCTTTAATAAGCAAGGTATCATCATAACCGAATGTTAAATCGGTAACTTTGCCTATGTTTTTATATTCAAACGGTTGGAAATTAAATTTGAATTCCAAATTGTGTATTTTTTCTAATTGTTTGATATTTTCTTGTTTTTTCAATGATTTTATACGTGATTGAACTCTGCCGCTCATATTGGAATTTGCTCGAAAGCGATCAATGAAATCTTCCATACTCTGACGTTTTTTTTCATTATTCAGTCGTGTTTTTTCGTGTACTTCCTCTTCCAAAGTGATTTGTTCATACATTTTTTCGACACTGCCTTTCATTTTTTTTATTTTTTTTCGATGAATTGCAAGAGTATGGTTGGTGACGGCATTGATGAAAGATTTGTCATGGGAAATGATAATGAGTTCTTTTCGCCAAGACTTGAGGAAATCAATCAGCCAATGCAAAGTCACAATATCCAGATGATTTGTAGGCTCATCTAGTAAAAGCATATCTGCATTGCTGATTAGAACTTTAGCAAGATTTAAACGATTCATCCAACCGCCTGACAAAACTTTAGGTGGTTGGAATAACAAATCTTCGGAAAAATCCAATCCGAATAAGAGTTTTTCTGCTTTCCAGATTTCTTTAGATTCATTATCAGGCATTGCGGATAATACTTCATTGAGAATTGTATCTTCTGTAAAATTAAGCTCTTGTTTCAAATAGGATATTTTATAATCTTTTGGAAATAGAATATTTCCTGAATCCGGAGATTCTATACCGGTTAGAAGACGGATTAATGTAGTTTTTCCATGCCCATTACGTCCGATTAATCCGATTTTTTCCCCTTTATGTATTGTAAAAGATATATCCGATAAAATTTCTTGATGGGCGTAACTTTTACTGAGTTTTGAAATTTGGATCATTTTCTACCTTTGTATAGTATTTTGCCAGTTTGACAATTTCCACTGCTGTTTCAAAAGATTGTTGAAACGATCGAATAGGCAGAAATTCATAGATAGAATGAAAATTGTGCCCACCCGTGAAAAGATTAGGAGTAATTAAACCATTTGCTGATAGAATAGAGCCATCTGTACCTCCTCGAATAGGTTCAGTATAAACTGTTATTCCTAGATTTTCCATGGCTTGCATCGCCAAGTCAATGCATCGACGGTCTGACGGTAGCGTGTTAGCAATATTAGCATAATTGTCTGTAATTTGATAATCAATTTTTGCTTTAGGATAGCGGAGAGATATATCTTTGATGGCAGATCGAAGCCATTGTTTTTTATTTTCAAATTCTTTCAGATCAAAATCTCTGATAATCAGTTCGATTTTTGCTTGTGTGGGATTGCCTGTAATATCATGAATCCAAAAAAAACCTTCTCTGCCTTCCGAATGCTCTGGTGTATTCAAAGGATCAAACTGATTAATAAGATCATTAGCAATAAGAATAGGATTTACTAATTTATCTTTTCCTGATCCAGGATGTATAGAGATGCCTTGTATCGTAATTTCTGCACTTGCTGCATTAAATGTTTCGTATCCAAATTCTCCCAAAGGTCCGCCATCAATAGTGTAAGCAAAATCAGCATTAATTTTTTTTGTATCTAATAATTGAGATCCTAATAATCCTATTTCTTCATCGGGCACATAGATCAAAATAACAGTACTATGTTCAGGTTTTTCTCGAATAAGGTATTCTCCTAGTGTGGTCAGTACAGCTAAACCAGCTTTATTGTCGCATCCTAATATACTTGTGCCGGTACTGAAAATGATATCTTCTCCTAAATATTGCAATAATTCAGGAAAAAGTTCAGGAGACATAATAATATTTTTTTCAGAGTTAAGGATAATTTCATTACCTGTAAAATGAATTTTTTGAGCTTGTATTTCTGGATTCATACCAATATCAGCTGTGTCCAAGTGGGATAAAAAGGCAATAGTAGGTCCTGGAATAGAACCATCTATTCTTACAATTAGTACTGCTTGATCATCTAAAGACACATCCTGTATACCGAAATCACGCAGCTGCTTGAAAATATAACGTGCTAATTCCATTTGCCCACTTGTTGAGGGTATAGTTTTTGCTGTTTCATTGCTTTGGGTGTTGAACTGCAGGTATTCAAAAAAATAATTAATAAGTTTTTGTTGATAATTAATCATGTTATCTCCATAATTGTATATTATAGCTGATAAAATATTTTTTTCAAAAATATAGAAAATAATAGAAAAATCTTGATTCATTTATTTATTTCTATTATAATAAGGATATATTAAAATATTGGAGGATATTTTATGTTTACATTACCAGAATTAGGTTATTCTTATGATGCTCTTGAACCGTATATTGATGCAAAAACTATGGAAATACATCATACGAAGCATCATAAAGGTTATATAGATAATTTAAATGCGGCCTTGGAGAAGCATCCTGAATGGGCAGATAAATCTCTTAAAGAGATATTGGCTAATATAGAAAGTGTTCCTGAAGATATTCGGATGGCAGTGCGCAATAATGCTGGAGGTCACCATAATCATACTTTATTTTGGAAGCTTCTTAAAAAAAATAACGGAGCTAAACCTACAGGTGAACTTTTAAAATTAATTGAAAGAGATTTTGGTTCTTTTGAAAAATTTCAAGAAATGTTTGAAACTGCAGCTAAAACTAGATTTGGATCAGGTTGGGCATGGCTTATGATGGACAAAAATGGGAAATTAAGTATTATTAGTACACCTAATCAGGATTCTCCTATTATGGATGGATTTTTCCCCCTTTTAGGACTGGATGTTTGGGAACATGCTTATTATTTGAAATATCAAAATCGTCGACCCGATTATATTAAAGAGTTCTGGAATATTATTGATTGGGATATTGTATCTTCTAGGATGAATGGATCTTGCGGTTGTGGTTGTAATCATCATTAATTAGAATACCCCAAAAGGGGTATTTTTTATAAAGTCTTGAAACTAGTTTTTTAAATGTTCTATATCTTTTTTTTTGCTAATATGTAAATTGCAATATATTCAAATTTTGGTTTTAATGAACCAATGATAAAATCTCATTGAACTGCAAGCATAGCAATATGCAGTCAATAGCAAGAAAGGAGTTGTCGGTAAAATAGGTAGAAAAATCCCTAAAATTCCTAATTCTAAAGATAAAGTACCTTAATATAATAAATAAAATCTGAATCATAAAGACTCTCTAATGGCTGATGCTTATAGAAGTATAGATTAGTCTTAATAGGCAGTTTAAGCATAAAATAATATTTTTACTATTCGAATTTATTTTAATTACTTACAGGTAAATATTTTTATTTTTTTCTTGATTTCGAAAAAATATATTTTTTACAATATATTATAACCAAATCATACAAATATTATTTAGTTGTTAAATAAAGAAAATTATTTAAAGGAGTTTTTTATGATGGACAGACGTTTGATAAATCATCACCGCAAGTTATGAAATGTGTCTGTTTATCAGTTTTGATGAGTTGTGTTAGTTTGGTATTTAATATTACTGTGGTATTTTCCATATGTTTTCTCATTCAAAAAATTATATATGAGAACAATCACGGAAAAAGATATTCTTTTGACGTTAACTCTTATCTGTTTGTCTATTGCGGTACGTTATATGATGAGTATAAAAGGAACAAAATATTCCTATCATGCTAGTATAGAAATCAAAACATTGCTCAGGTATCAAATTTACGAAAAGTTATTGAATTTTGGTCTTGGACATAATAGTAAAGTGTCTACTTCACAAATTACTCAGATAGCCAGCGAAGGTATCGAACAAATTGAAATTTATTTCAGTTTATACCTACCTCAGCTTTTTTATAGTTTATTAGCGTCTATTATTTTATTTATTTTTCTTTCGTTTTTCAGTATTAAGGTATTGATTATTTTACTTATTTGTGTTCCTTTATCCCTTTATCTATTATTGCAGTAAACAAAATTGCCAAGCGTTTACTAGCTAAATATCTGAAGGCATTAACAACACTTAAGATATATCAAGATGATGCCTACAAAAATCAAGAAATAAATCAAGATGCAGAACATTTCCGAAGAATTACTATAAAAGTTAACTATGCAACTTAATTCATTTACTGTCATGGATTTAATTTCTGATTTAGGTACGGCAATAGGTATTATTTTTGCTCTTCTAGAGTTCCAAGCTGGACATATCAGTTTGTCTCAAGCAGTAATTTATACTATTATCAGGGGAAATTTTTTATTCCTTTACGTTTGTTAGGTTAATATATTTTCATGTGGCAATGAATGGAGTTACCAGCAGCTAGTAAAATTTATCAAGTTATTGATATGCCTGTAGAAGAAAAACAAAATATATCATGCTCTCTCGGGAAGATAAATATCAATCTTAAAAATATTAATTTTTCATATACAGAAGACCGTTCTATTCTTAAGGATATTAATTTGACAATTCCTAATGGGTTATTTATTTCACTTGTTGGGGAACCCGCTGCGGAAGATCAACAATTGCTTCTCTTGTTATGGGATTTTATCCTTATAAAGATGGGTCTATTTTAGTCAATGACTATGAATTAAAATCTATGGATAAGGAATTAATGATGAAGCATTTTTCTATTGTCAAGCATAAGAATTATCTATTCAAAGGGGAATTACCAATTTCAGTTCACCCCTATTAAACGAAATGGCTTAAATATAATGATTAGTTTATTAAAATTTGTAGCTCCTTTAAAGCCTATTATCGCTTATTTTACTGCAAAAGCATCCCGTGGTTTTGGGAGAAAATATCAGGAAAATATCGGAGATATTAATTCTGCTTTTCTTGAAAGTTTATATGGTTGAGTGAAATTATTCTTTTTGGCCAAGCTGCTAATAGGCAGAAGGTAAGATTGCTAATAAAAGCGTCGAAAAAATAAAAGAACATCAAGGTTTAACTAAAGCATTTCCATAAACTGCAGTATTATTTTTCTCGATGGTTATGTTATTTAGTGGTGTTTATCTTAATATATCTGATCAATTATCATTGACAGGATTTTTGGTATTCTTAGTGTGTTTGATTAGTTCTTTTTGTATGGTAGTTACTTTTAAGCAATTTATCCAACAATCTTCTACAAATATTTGCCAGTGGGGAACGTGTTTTTGATCTTATTGAAGAAAAACCTTTGATTGCAGAAAAATCCAATGGATTAAATTTGGGTTCGTTTGATATCGATATTGAGAATATGTATTTTGCCTATAATACTGAAAATGTTTAGAGAATTTCAATTTGAAAATACAACAAGCTAGGGTTTTTGGAGTTGAAGGTAAAAGTGGTAGTGGCAAATCGACATTACTTAAATTGATTATGCGTTTTTATGATCCACAGCTGGGTAAAGTTTCAATAGGAACGATACCTGTAAAAGATATTAATACTAATTCTTTAAGGCAACATATTGCTTATGTAACTCCAAGATACTTATTTATTTAATGCTTATCAGAGTAAAGTAGGAGAACTAGGTGAAATGCTTTCTGGAGGCGAACAACAAGGATTAGGGATTGCTCGTGCATTTTTACATAGCAGTGAGATTTTATTACTTGATGAACCAACGAGTAATTTAGACAGTTTGAATGAAAGTGTTATTCTTTGGTCTTTAAAGGAACATTGTAAGGATAAAACTATTATTTTGGTATCACACCGACATTCTACATTAAGTATTTGTGATCATATATAAAGTTCAAACGTAAATTAGTACTTTAAAAATAGAAAAATAGTCCTTACTAATTTAAGAGGCTGTTTTTTCTTGCTCTCAAACGAATCTGCTGAAATGATTCTTGATATATTTTTGGTTGAGCAGATATAGAATCATATTTATAATGGATAACCCAATCTTGATCATCAACAATATTAGCAGGATTGAAAGCTTTTTTATTATCTTGAGTCAATGGCCTTTTTTGAACATCATGCCAAACATTATCGATTTTTATTTTATACATCTTCATTGACCAGCTCATAGTATCACGATCATGTTTTTGCAACAAGCCACCTCCCATACCAAAGGTTAGATTTTCTATAGAGAATCCATATGTTAAGATAGCATTAATTAATTTATTTATTTTATCAAGATTCATTCCATCACCTTGAATAATGCGGATATGGTTTAATACTTTGTAACCTTTACTGTTAATACTGTATCCCCAGCTTTTACTCAGAGATTCTAGTGCATATAGTATAACATCTTGAGGATCTCCGGAATCCGGACGAACAACTGGTGTTAAGCCATAATTTTGAATCAAAGAGATAATGTAAGGATCCCCCCAAACTTGATCGATAAGTTCATAAAAATTGTAGGAATCAGAGACAAAAGAAAATACTTTGCTTTGAGAGTGATGACATACGTCAATAAGGTTGAGCAGAGATTTTTTTTCGGCATGGATATCATTTCCCCAACTGGTTACCGTACTATGTTCGGAAGCAGGAATAGAGCATGCTAATTCCTCTACCGGAATATTATATAAATAATGTCCTAATAAGATAGCTTCCATAGTATCGGTACCATTAAAATTCAGTAGGTGGGCCAAACCACCGATAGATGCACTTTCTCCTGAAGAAGCTCCTCGTGCTCCAAAATCATGAAGACTATAATCTAGACTTCCATAAACTTCTGGATCAACACTTTTTTTGTATGCTTTATATATAAGATTTCTTACAGTAAAAGAAATACTAGCTACAGTTGAAGGATACCAGATAGCCCTTTGAAATGCCGTTTCAATGAAGCCAGGAAGCCAAACTAATCGGGAATCATCTATACTGATCGTAAATAGCGGTATATTATACTGATCCAAAATTTGTCCTTCTTTTACGCCATGGATAGTGATCGGTAAATATCCATTATAATGTTCTATAATATGTTCAAAACCGTCTTCAGGAAAGGGATATGTTGTATTATTGATATTAAAGTGATTCCATATTTTTAAGGAATTTATAATATCTTTTTTTGTGATAGGGGTAAGTAGATATTTTTCTATGAAATATTTAACTCCAAATACAATATACTGAGCTGAATAATCAGACAATGCACACCGCGGAGCCAAATATAAACGTGCTGCTTGAGCATTAGCAGGTAGCTGAAGATAATGACCTGCTTTATAAGCATCAACAGCAAAGGATGATAGTATATTTTCACGATGAATAATATTGGGCATAAATTCTCTTTCATAATTTTGTATAATATATCATATTAAATATTATTTTGCAAATTTCTTACTAATTGATCTTGATAAACGTTTTTAAAATTTTATTTAAGTTATCCAGACCTTTTGATGGATTGACACAGCGAAAAAATATAATAAAATAAAATTTCTTTGAAGCTTCAGATTAAATAAGCAAATAGTGAGATTTTTATGAAAAATGTTTGGATGGTACATGCTTACCAGAATTTTGAATTAGTAATCCACCTTATCAATACTATTTTTAAAGAAGATGATACTGTTTGGCTCCATTATGATAAAAAATCTCTTCAAAAAGAGTTTTTATTTATTCAAAATACTTTTAAAAATAATCCTAATGTATTTTATATTGTTATAGTGAAATAGACGTATGGTGGAGTACTATTTGAAAATTTCTTCTTTAAATTTTAGGTACCGTAATACGGGATTATCATAGAATGGTCAAGAAGACTTTAGATTGCTGGATCCATTTATTGATGCTGGTGGAAATTGTATTGATACGGCTAGTGTATATTCTAATTGGACTAGTTCAGAACTCAATAGAAGTGGAACGTTTTATTGGTGGTTGGCTTTTTCTCTACATAGGAAAAGAGACCAACTGATCCTTTATGACAAAAGGTGGGTATCCGAATCTTAATACCATGAATATAAACCTCATGTCTAAACAAGAAATGCAAAAAGATTTAAATAACAGTTTATCCAAAATAGGAACTGATTATATTGATATTTATTTTTACCATCTAAACTATCTTTTAATTCCTGTTGGTGAATTTGATTGAACAAATGGAAAATTTTGTTAGGGAATGTGAGATCTGTTACTATGCTTGTTCTAACTGGCCCCCGTATGTAGGAAGCACAAAAATATGCAGAATTACATCAGTTAATAGATATTCTTAATTCTGTTGATATAGCTTTTGATTCCCCAAGATTTCAAAAATATCTAAAAAATATTTGTTATTTAATATATTCTGGTAAGTCTTTAATTTTATAATGTACAGGAGGCATTTTTTCTGTTGTATAGTAACCAGCAGGTGCGTTAATTACATCAGGAAGCCTATTTACTATGGTTGCACAAGTAAGTTCTACAGTTGCAGGTTTCGAAATTACAACATGTGTATCAGGCTCTCCGTAAACAGTCCATTCGTTTTTGTCAAATTCTTCCGGAGCATAAACTTTTCCAATGCATTCCGATTTGATAATGATTCCTTCTTCTGTTTCTGTTGTCACTACGGCAGACATTCCTGTAGCAAATCCTGCAGGAATATTCATGTGCAAGGTTGCTGATTTTAATTCTTTAGGGTAGATTTGAGGAATGCATTTTTGTGTTTGCCGTTTGACTGTAAGTCCTAGTTGAGAACAAAGCCAGCCGTTTTGGTTCCACATATACGAAGGCAAAAACTCTCCTTTTTGAATCAACATTTCTCTTTCTGCATCAGAAATATTGTCTGCAGCAGCAATTTCTTTTGCAAATTGTTCTAATGACAATCCTGCTCCATGAGCTTTAGCTAAAGCAATACCATAATCTTCAACATTATAACTAGAAGAACCTTTGATTTTGTTAATTTTGTGAGTAGCCCCTGTCAATATTGTAATTAAGTTGCCCCAAAATACATCTTGATATCCTGAACCACATAGTGTACAATTATTTTTTTTAGCAATTTCATCGAGTTCTTTGGTAATTTGATACGAAGAATTCCATGGATAAATTGCTTCTTCGCATGTTGAAATAGCATTAATTCCATTTTTTGCACAAGCTAAAAATGTATCTTTAACATCTTGCATTAAACTCATAGTCATGATCATACAGATTTGTGGTTTTGTTTGTTGAAAAATATTATTGATATCTTTAATATCAGATACATATACTCCTGTTTTAGGCATCCCGCAAATATCACCAATATCTTTTCCAATAATTTCAGGATTTCTGTCGAAAGCACAAACAATTTCTCCACCTTTTTCTATGACATATCTCATAGAATAAACAGACATTTTTCCACATCCGTATTGAGCTACTTTTAATTTAGGTTTCATATTTGCCTCCTTTATATATAAGATATTTCTAAAAATTTTTATTGTCAATAAGATATTATATCTGTGTTCTTGTTTTTGAGAAGAAATATTGTTTTGTATAAAGGTATGGGTAAGGATATTGTTTATTAGGGTAGTGGGATAAAGTTTGTTTTAATAAAGACTAATATAAATAACATATTAGAAGCTATCGTTCTAATTATTCCAAAAAATAATTTTATGAAAAATTTTAAAGCAACAAAACAATTCTAAAAGGATTATATTTAATTTTTCCTGGTTGTTATGTAAAGTTTAGTATGAGATTATTTAAAGTTTAGTTTGAGACTTAAAGGATATAATATATAACAGTATTAGGAGGGAAAAACAAGATAGAAACCGACGACATAGGATATTTTCATCCCTCTTATTCTTCTTAAATACTCTAAGAGTAGAATATACCTATACACGAAGAGAAATTTTATGAAAATTTAACTTCATAACCGACGACATAGATTTTCTCCTTTCTGAAAATGTTTAGAAAATGTTTAACTACTGTATTTATCAATACTTATAGTTATAAGAAAGGAGGTTTAGGCTTCCAAAATCCTCCTAATACCCTCGGAAATTTAAAGA